>NZ_JBITLX010000018.1:0-195830 GCF_044465625.1 Actinoplanes sp. NPDC049599 | reverse complement strand
GGCCTTTGTCGCCCACCAGGACGTGCCGGTGATCGGCACCGAGGTCGGCCCGCGACTGGGCGGGGTCGGCCCGACCCGGCACTGCCACAACGAAGAGAAGATGCGCATGCTGCGCGAGCGCGGCTACGGCGACATCGACATTGCCTATTCCGACAGTACTGCCGACCTGCCGCTGTTGCTGGCCGCCAGGGCGCCGGTGGTGGTGAACCCGAAGCCGGGCAAGGTGGACTTCTTCCGCCGCGTGCTGCCGGCCGGCACCCGCATCCTCAACTGGGGTTGCGTCGACCGCGGCGGCGACAAGGCGTAATGCGCGGTAGTGCCGGGCGGCGGGGGGGCCCCCGGCCCGGGGCGCCCGGCCCGCTCACGCGCCGGGCGAGCTGCCGGTCAGCACCATGCCGACGAACGTCCGCAGATCGGGGTCCTCGAACAACGTGGCCACGTCCACGTCCAGGCCGAGCTCGTCCTCGATGCGCGCCACGATGCGCACCGCTGAGATGGACTGCCCGTGCAGCTCCAGGAAGGTCGCGCCGGCGCGGTCAGCGCCGTCGCCGAGCACGTCACGCCAGATGCCGGCGATGCGCCGCTCCAGCTCGGCCGGGGTCCGTTCGTCGGGGCTCAGCATGTGGTTGTCCCTCACTCTTCTCGGCTCTGGTCGCTGCGGGAAACGCTGGTAGTCAGGGTCGGCGCGGCGCCGGGCCGGCCGCATCTTCGCCGATGCGCACCGCGCGGGCGGCGCCGCACTTGGCAAGATGCCGCCGCTCTCGCGTTCCCAGAAGACTGCAAGGCGTGACGAACCGAACCTCCCTGGACGCTTCCGCGGCGCCGCACGACGGCGCACCGGCGGTGGTGTCCCGTGTCCAGGAGGGACTGTGGTTCCTCAGCCGGCTGTGGCCGGCGGACGTTCCGCTCACGGTCGCGGCGTCCTATCGCCTTGAGGGGCCCATCAACCGGATGCTGCTGCGCGAGGCGTGGGAGGCCGTGCTGCGCCGCCACGACGTGCTCCGGTCGACCCTGCGCGACGTCGGCGGCAGGCCGGAGCCGCGGATCGAGCCGGGTCCGCACGCCGACGGGTTCCGGTTCGTCGATCTGCCCGACACCCGCGGACCGGCGGTCGAGCACGCGGCGGCGGTGACCGAGCCGCTCGACCTGGCGCACGGCCCGGTCGCCCGGCTCACCCTGATCGCCGTCGCGGAGTACGAGCACCTGCTGGTCCTCGTCGCGCACCGCGCCGTCGCCGACGAGGACTCCCTGTCCGTCGCGATCGACCAGCTGTGCCGGGCGTACGCACACGGCGAGCAGCCCACCGGCACACGTCAGTACACCGATCACGCCCGCCTCGAACGGGCCGCCGAGCGTGGCCCCGGCGAGCACCGCCTGGCCCGGTGGTGGGCCACGAACCTGCGGGCCACCGTCCACCCGCCCACGCGCCGCGTCACCCGGCCGGCCCGGACCCTGCGCGTCGAGTGGGGCGCACCGCTGGGCGATGAGCTGCGCATGCTGGCCCGGGCCGAGGGAACCCGGCCGCTGTCGGTCGTTCTCGCCGGCCTGCACGTGCTGCTCGCCCGCCACCACGGCCGCTACGGCACCACCGTGGCCCTTCCGGTCTCCCTGCGCGGTCCTGGCGATCAGGACGTAATCGGGCCGTTCACCACCGTGCAACCGATCGCCGCCGACCTCGCCGACGACCCGCGGTTCGACGAACTCCTGCGCCGGCTGACCGCGACGGTGCGCGACGCCGCCGTGCGCCGGCGGATGCCCTTCCCCCGGCTGGTGCGAGCGGTGAACCCGCCCCGCCCGCCCTCCGGGCTGCCGCTCGGCGAGGTGCTGCTCGCCGACGGCAAGGCACCGGACACGCCGCGGACGCCGGGACTGCGGTGGCATCACGAGGACGCCCGGACCGGATCGCCCGTCGCCGGGCTGTCGTTGCACATCGACGCCACCGGCGCGGAGGTGACCTACGCGCCGCAGTTTCTCGGTGCGGCCGAGGCCGAGGGACTGCTGGAGCAGCTGGGCACCCTGCTGAGCGCCGCCGTCCGCGGTCCGGGCACCCGGATCGGCGACCTTCCCCTGGAGCCGCCGGCCACGCAGCCGGGCACCGTCGCGGACCCCGGCGGCGACGACACGGTCATCGACCTCATCGGCGCGCAGGCCGCCCGGCAGCCGGCCGCGGTGGCGGTCGACGGCGACGAACCACTGACCTACGGCCGGCTGTGGGACCGTTCCGGGGCGCTGGCGGCGCGCCTGCCGGGCGCCGGGCTGAGCCGCGGCGCGGCCGTCGCGGTGTACCTGGCCCACGGACCCCGTCAGGTCACCGCGTCGCTGGCCGTGCTGCGGGCCGGCGGGTCCGTGAGCTGGCTCGCCCCGGGCGACGCCGAGGAGCGCGCCCGGCTGGTCATCGACGACCTGCGCCCACCGCTGCTGCTCGTCGACGGCGCCGATCCGGCCGCCGCCGCGCTGGCCGGCTGGTACCGCGAGCAGGGATACGGCAAGGTCCTGGCCATCACCGACGCCGACGACGCCGACGACGCCGGCCCGGTGCCGCCGCCGGTGGACCCGGATTCACCCGCGTACGCCGCTTACACCTCCGGCTCCAGCGGCCGGCCCAAAGGCATCGCCCAGACCCACCGGGCCCTGGCCCAGTTCGCCACCTGGCTGGCCACCGCCCTGCGGCTGGGCCCGGCGGCCCGGCTGGCGCTCTGGGTGGCCGTCGAACACGACCCCAGCATCTGCGAGACCTTCGCCACGCTGGTCGCCGGCGGCACCCTCTGCCCGGTGCCGGACCGGGTCCGCAAGCACCCGGAGCGCTTCGCCGCCTGGCTGGCCCAGGAACAGATCACCGCCCTGCAGACCGTGCCGACGTTCGCCCGGGAACTGGTGCGGTCGCTGGCCGAGCAAGGCACCGCCACCGGCCTGCAGGTGCTCGTGCTGATGGGCGAGGCGTTGCCCGGCCACCTCGCCGCCGCCGCTGCCGCGACGCTGCCGGCCACTCGCCTGCTCAACCTCTACGGTCCGACCGAGACGATCGCCGCCACCTGGCACGAGCTGGAGGCCACGGAGCCCGGCGAGGTGGTGCCGATCGGCCGGGCGATCCCCGGCCGATCGGTGCTCGTGCTGGACCCGCATGACCGGCCCTGCCCGCGCGGCGTCGTCGGCGAGCTGGTGATCCGCAGCCCGTACGCGATCCGGGGCTACCTGGGCCACGCCGCCGGCCCCCGACCGGCGTTCCGGCCGGTGGCCGGCCTGGCCGCCGAGCCGCCCGCCTACCGCACCGGGGACCTGGCCCGGCGCACCTTCACCGGCCACCTGGAGTACGCCGGCCGCCGCGACCACCAGGTCAAACTCGCCGGCAGCCGGCTGGAGCTGACCGCGGTCGAGGCCGCGCTCACCGAGCTGCCGTCCGTCGCGGACTGTGCGGTGCTGCCGGTCACCGGACCCGGCGGGCTCGTCGACCGTCTGATCGCCTACGTCGTGGCAGCGGGCACCGCCGATCCCGGCGGCTGGCGCGCCCACCTTCGACGCCGCTTCGGTCCTGCCCTGCTGCGCCTGACGTTCGCCGCGATCGAGGTCGTGCCGCGCAACGTCGCCGGCAAGGTGGACCGGGCGCGTCTGCCGGTGCCCGGGGTCGCCGACGACCCCGGGCACCGGCCGCTGACCGAGCCGCAACGCCGGATGGCGGCGCTCTGGGCCGGGGCCGGCGTCGACAGCCACGGCGAGAACACCGATTTCTTCGCCGCCGGCGGAGACTCCGCGGCGCTGCTGCGCGTAGCGGCCGCGGCCGGTACGGACGTAAGGGACCTCCTGGATCACCCCACGGTCGCCGGCATGGCGGCGGTGGTCGAGAACGCTGACGCCGAGCAGAAATGGGATGCACAGCATGACCACCACGAATAGGAACACCGCCCGGGTCGCGCTCAACGGCGCCACGGTGACGGCCGAGGACGTCCGCCGGGTCGCCGAATGGGGCGCCCGCTGCTCGGTGCCGCAGGACGCGCTCAACGCGGCGGCCTTCAGCCGGGAGCAGTTCGAGAAGATCGTCCGCGACGGCGTGCCCGTCTACGGCGTGACCACCGGGTACGGCGAAATGATCTACATGATGGTGGATCCGTCGAAGGAGGTGGAACTGCAGACCAACCTGGTCCGCAGCCACAGCGCCGGCGTCGGCCCGCTGTTCTCCGCGATCGAGTCCCGTGCCATCCTCACCGCCCGGCTCAACGCCCTCGCCAAGGGCTACTCGGCGGTCCGGCCGGAGCTGATCACCCGGCTCGAGACGTACCTCAACCTGGGCATCACCCCGGCCATCCCCGAGATCGGTTCGCTGGGCGCCAGCGGAGACCTGGCCCCGCTGTCCCACATCGCCAGCACCGTGCTCGGTGAGGGCTACGTGCTCAGCGACGGCGTGGCGGTGCCCACCGCGCAGGTCCTGCAGGCGCACGGGCTGCAGCCGATGGAGCTGCGCTTCAAGGAGGGCCTGGCGCTGATCAACGGCACCTCGGCGATGACCGGCCTGGGCTCGCTCATCGTGGTCCGGGCCATGGAACAGGTCCGCCAGGCGGAGATCATCTCGGCGTTTGTGATCGAGACGCTGCAGGGCTCGATGGGCCCCTTCGAGAGCGAGGGCCACGACATCGCCAAGCCGCACAACGGCCAGATCGAGTCCGCCGCCAACATGCGCTCGCTGCTCGGCGACAGCGCGTTGACCGTTTCGCACTCCGAGCTCCGGCACCAGTTCGCCGAGCGCAAGAACCCCGACCAGACCGTCCAGCGCACCGACTTCTACCTGCAGAAGGCGTACTCGCTGCGCGCGGTGCCCCAGGTGCTCGGTGCGGTGCGCGACACCCTGGCGCACGCGCGGCGCGTCGTGGAGATCGAGCTGAACTCGGCGAACGACAACCCGCTGTTCTTCGGCGGCGGTGAGGTCTTCCACGGCGCCAACTTCCACGGTCAGCCGGTCGCCTTCGTCATGGACTACCTGACGATCGCGCTCACCCAGCTCGGCGTGATCTCGGAGCGGCGCACCAACCGGATGCTCAACCGGCACCTCAGCTACGGCCTGCCGGAGTTCCTGGTCGCCGGCGAGCCCGGCCTCAACAGCGGCTTCGCCGGCGCCCAGTACCCGGCGACCGCGCTGGTGGCCGAGAACCGCACCATCGGCCCGGCCAGCACGCAGAGCGTGCCGTCCAACGGCGACAACCAGGACATCGTCAGCATGGGACTGATCTCGGCCCGCAACGCGCGCCGGGTGCTGAACAACAACAACCTGATCCTCGCCGTCGAGCTGCTCGCCGCGGCCCAGGCCGTGGACGTCTCCGGACGCCACGACGGGCTCAGCGCCGCCGGGCGCGCCGCGTACGAGCTCACCCGTTCGATCGCGCCCACCCTCGACGTCGACCGCTACATGTCCGACGACATCCAGGCCATCGGCGGAGCACTCTCCCGCGGGGAGCTGCTGAGCGCCGTCACGGCGGCACAGGTGGAACTGTGCTGACCCGGCCCGCACACCGTCAACCCGGCGAGAGGAACCGACGATGAGTGACACCGCGCGTGACGACTACGACCTCGTGGTGGTCGGTGGCGGACCCAGCGGCTCGACCGTGGCGACCCTGGTGGCCATGCAGGGCCACCGGGTGCTGCTGCTGGAGAAGGAGACGTTCCCCCGCTACCAGATCGGCGAGTCCCTGCTGCCGTCCACTGTGCACGGCATCTGCCGGCTGCTCGGGGTCACCGACGAGCTCAAGGCGGCCGCCTTCATGGTCAAGCGCGGCGGCACCTTCCGCTGGGGCCGCAACGAGCAGCCCTGGACGTTCGCCTTCGGCATCTCCTCGCGGATGTCCGGCGACGCCGCGACCGCCTACCAGGTCGAGCGGATGAAGTTCGACCAGATCCTGCTCGACAACGCCCGGCGCAAGGGCGTCGAGGTACGCGAGCAGGTCTCCGTGCTCGACGTCGTCGAGCACGAGGGCCGGGTCGTCGGCGTGCGCGCCGCCGGCCCCGACGGGGTCCCGCAGGAGATCCGCGCCCGCTGGGTCGTCGACGCCTCCGGTCACAAGAGCAGGATCCACCGCCGGGTCGGCGGGCAACGCCACTACTCGGACTACTTCCGCAACCTGGCGCTGTTCGCCTACTTCGAGGGTGGGCGCCGGCTGCCCGCGCCGAACCAGGGCAACATCCTCGCGGCCGCGTTCAAGTCCGGATGGTTCTGGTACATCCCGCTCACCGACACGCTCACCAGCGTCGGTGTCGTCCTGCACAGCGACGCGCTGGAGCGGGCCCAGGGCGACCGCGAGGCCGCCCTGGCCGAGCTGATCGCCGAATGCCCGCTCATCGCCGAGTTCCTCGCCGACGCCAAGCGGGTCGAGACGGGACCCTACGGCGAGATCCGCATCCGCAAGGACTGGTCGTACCTCAAGGACGAGTTCACCCGGCCGGGCATGATGCTCGTGGGCGACGCCGCCTGCTTCATCGACCCCGTCTTCTCCTCCGGCGTGCATCTGGCCACGCTCAGCGCTCTGCTCGCCGCCCGCTCCATCAACACCTGCCTGGCCGGCGACGTGGACGAACAGGAATGCCTCACCGAGTTCGAGACGCGCTACCGCCGCGAGTACCGGCTCTTCCACGACTTCCTGGTCGCGTTCTACGACACCCACGAGGACGAGGACTCCTACTTCTGGAAGGCGAAGAAGGTCAGCGACAACCGCACCGCCAGCGCCCAGGAGTCCTTCGTGGAGCTGGTGGGAGGCGTCGCGTCGAGCGAGAACGCGCTCATCGCGAGCGCCGCGGCGCCCGGCCGGCGCGATGCCGACGCGCGGGAGCTGGCCGCGGTCGTGGACACCGCGGTCACCTTCGCCGGCGAGGACCGGGACCTGCTGCGTACGCCGATGATGCGCGGGGTGCTCCGCGAGGGCGTCCGGGTGCAGGCGCAGGCGGTGACCGGCGGCAACACCGACGAGCAGACGCCGGTGCGCGACGGCGGGCTGGTGCCCTCCCCGGACGGCATGCACTGGTCGTGGCCGGCCGACGGTGCCGCGGCGTGACCGGGCCGACGTTGTGGAGCGGCCCGGACGCGGCCACCGGCCGGGCCACCGCGGGTGGCTTCGCACTCTCCAGCCAGCAGCGCTTCCTGCACCTGGTGGACAAGGGCGACGGCTTCGGCCCGTTCGGCCCGCGCTACACCATCGTCGGTGGCTGGCGGCTCACCGGCGCCGTCGACGACGCCCGGCTGCGCGCCGCGCTCGGCGACGTGATCGCCAGGCACGAGGCGTTGCGGACGACGATCGTCCGTGACGTGACCGGCGCCGGGCAGCTCACCCGGGACACGGCGGCGCCGGACCTGACCGTGCTGAGCCTGGCCGGCGGATCGCCGCTCGGCCGGGACCGGCGCGCCGAGGAGCTGCTCAACGAGATCGAGGCCCAGGAGCTGCTGCCGAGCAGGGTGCCGGTGCTGCGTGCCGTGCTGGCCCGCTTCGACGGCGACGACTCGGTGCTCGTGCTGGCGGCTCACCACACCGCGGTCGACGGATGGTCCATCCAGGTCGTCGTCCGCGATCTCGCCGCGTGTTATGCCGCCCGTGGAGCCGGCGGCGAACCTTCCCTGCCCGTCGTGCGCCAGTATCGCGACTACGTGCGCTGGCAGCAGGAGTCGGTCGACGAGCCGCAGGTGGCCCGGGCGCGCCGATTCTGGCGTGACAACCTGGCCGGGGCGCAGGTCACCCCGCTGCGGATGGACCTGCCGCGTAGCCTGCAGAAGCCCGGCAGCACAGCCTGGTACCGCTACGAGAGCGGTGCGGGTGTGCAGGTCGCCGTCCGCGCGTACGCCGCCGCGCAGCGCAGCTCGCCCTTCATGGTGCTGCTGGCCGCGTACCTGCTGCACCTGCGGGAGAACACCGGCGCCGACGACGTCGTCGTGCCGACGTTCGCGGCGGGGCGCCGACCGGCGTGGACGGCGGAGATGGTCGGGTCGTTCTTCAACATGCTGCCGTTGCGGGTCGACCTCGGCGGCTGCCGGGACTTCGCGGCCGTCGTCGCCCGGGTCCGCGCGCAGTGCCTGGCGGCGTACACCCACGAGCTGCCGTTTCTCGACATCCTCGGGGAAGCGCCCGACCTGATGCGGGCCGCCGCCGAGGAGTGGCACGCGTCGTGCGTCTTCCAGCTCGTCCAGTCCCCGTACATAGCGGTGGGCGAGCGGGTCGGGGACATCGGCTACCGGGCCATGCGCCGGCGGCTGCTGTCGCAGGCGCGTGGCTCGCAGATCCCCGACGGCGCGCTGTGGGCGATCGAGTTCGACGCGCAGGGCCGCACGTTCGGCAGCATCGGATACGGCCGCGGCCAGTTCCGCCACCAGTCCATCGACGATCTGGTGACCGGCTACAACCGCACCCTGGCCCGGCTGCTCGACAACCCGGGACGCCTGTAGGAGTGCGGTGCCGCACCGGCGAAGGTGCCCCCGGCGGCGCCCGGCAGGACCATGAAAGTGCTCAATCACCCGACTCCCGGCCGGTGCGCGTGCGCACCGGCCGGGAGCCCCATGCCTGGAGGTGGCGATGCCCGCAGAGGCAACCCTGACCGAGTTCCCCCATCCGCTGACCGACCGTGGTGAGCCCAGCCCCGAGGCGGACGTGGCGGCCGTGTTCCGCCTCGTCGCGGCCCGCCGGCCGGCGGCCACGTCGTTGCTGGAGGCCTCCGAGGTCGCCGGCACGTACCTGACCCAGCTCGGGCGCCGCTTCGAGCATGTCGAGGTCGTCACCACCTCGGCCGCCGCCGGCACGGCCGCGCACCGGGCGCTGCCCTCGGCGGCGATCCACGAGACCGCCGTCGCGGATCTGGACCTGCCGCGCCGCTTCGACGTGGCGACGGCACTGGGTACGGCGCTGGCCACCCTGCCGCTGTCGGGCCTGGCCGCCGCGGTGGCGGTGCTCGCTCGCCACCTCAACCCCGGCGGCCTGCTGCTGATCGAGCCGTTCTGGCTGCCCGATCATGCGACCCGCAGATCCACCGATGCCCGGATCGGACGTGACGACCAGGGCCGGACCGTGTCCGCGGTGTACCAGGGCGCGCCCCGCGACGGCGGGCACGTCGTGCAACGCCACGCGCTGATCGCCGATCAGGACGGCGTCCGGCACGTCAGCGACACGCGAACCCTCTACGCCTTCGGGCACGCCGACTACGCGACCGTGCTCGCCGCGGCCGGCTGCGGCATGGACTTCCTGCCCACCGGCCTCGCCGGCCGCCCGCTCGTCGTCGGCGTGCGCCGCTAACCGTCTCATCCCTGCCAGCCGCGAGGAAGTGCTCATGCGAGTCCTGTTCGCTGTCGACCCGTCGATCGCCCACCTCTACCCGATGGTGCCCATGGCCTGGGCCCTGCAGAACGCCGGACACGAGGTCCGGCTCGCCTCGTTCGGCGGCTTCGCCGAGCGGATCGCCGAGACCGGCCTGACGCCGGTGCAGCTCGGTGACGCCGCCTGGGCGGCGCGCGTCGCCGACGACCCGCTGGAGCCCAACGGCCCGGTCGACGCCCAGCGGTACGCCGACATCATGGGCCTCAACGCCGAGGAACGCGAATACTGGTACCTGTTCTACCAATATCTGCTCACCCCGATCTCGGACTACCTGCGCATCGACCGGCCGGAGGCACAGGAGCTCGTCAAGTTCGCTCAGGAGTGGAAGCCCGATCTGGTCGTCTGGGACCTGACCCAGGCCGCCGGCGCGATCGCCGCGCGGGCCTGCGGCGCCGCCTCCGCCCGCCTGGTCTTCGCCTGGGACCCGGTCGGCTGGAGCCTGGACCGTCTCGCCGGGCATGCCGACGAGCTGCGCGACGCCGGCCTCGACGAGAACCCCCTCGCCACCGTGGTGCGCCCGCTCGCCGAGCGCTTCGGCGTCGAGCTCGACCAGGAGCTGCTGGTCGGGCAGTGGACCCTCGACACCGCACCGCCGGGTCTGGGCCTGCCCACCACCACCAAGAAGGTGCCGTTGCGGTACGTGCCGTACAACGGCGCGGCCACGGTCCCGCAGTGGCTGCTCGAACCGCCCACCCGCCCGCGCATCTGCTTGACGCTCGGCGAGTCCTACCGTCGCTTCATCCGCGGTGACTTCGACCGGACGCCGATGCTGCTGGAGGCGCTCGCGGAGCTCGACGTGGAGGTCGTGGCCACCCTCAACGACGTCCAGCTCGACGGCGCGGAGCCGCCGGCCAACGTGCGCCTGGTGGAATACCTGCCGCTGAACCAGATCCTGCCGACCTGCTCGGCCGTCATCCACCACGGCGGGCTCGGCACCTTCCAGGCGTCCATCGCGGCGAACCTGCCCCAGCTGGTCTGCGACACCCTCGAGAGCATCATGCTGCGCTTCGAGGAGCCCGACGCCGCCGAGAACGGCGCGCAGGACGACATCGGCGTCTACCGCTCCGGCGTGGAGTACGGGGTACGCGACCCCGAGGAGGCCCCGAAGGAGACGATCCGCTGGGTCATGCCGGCCAAGAAGCTGGAGGCGACCCCGATCTCCAACTACGTCATCTCCCGTGGCGCCGGGGTGCGGCTCAACCACCACGCGAACACCGTCGCCGAACTGCGCGAGACCATCGCGCACGTGCTGCAGGACCCGGCCTTCAAGCGGGGAGCGCAGGCGGTGCACGACGTGTGGCAGGCCCTGCCCGGCCCGGCCGACGTCGTGCCGGTTCTGGAGACGCTGACCGAGCAGGCCCGCAGGCGCCGCTGAAACGCCCTGTCGGAAGACAGAACGCCGGCGCCGGAGGAATCCCGGCGCCGGCGTTCTCGTGCGCGCTGTCAGTCGTTGAGCAGGTCGTAGCCGCGCCGCCGGAGCTTCGCGAAGTCCGACAGGTCCGGCACGGTCCACCCGTCCAGGTCGTACTCGCCGAGGCAGTCGTCGACGAACGACTTGTACTGCTGCACCCGGCCGCCGGCCACGCCCGCGGCGAGCACCTCCACCCGGGTGTTCTCGTGGTTGCCGGCGTAGTTGCGCTCGTACAGCTCGTGCCGGCCGCCGAACTCCGAGCCGACCGCGTCCCACAGCAGCTTCATCACCTTGACCCGCTGCTGGGCGTCCGCGCCCTGCGAACCCCGCAGGTACTTGTCGAGGTACGGACGGGTGTCGGCGTTGCGGAAGTCGTCGGCGCTCGAGGTGGTGTAGATGAGTCCGCTCGCGACATCCTGCAGCACGATCTCGCGGACCCGGGGATAACCGGTCTGCATGAACCACCGGTACGCCATGCCGTACAACGGGTTCGGCAGGACCGCGCCGTTGTGCCACGGCGTCGGATTGCGTGCCGCCGCGTCCGCCAGTGCGGCGAACATGTCGCGCCAGGCCAGCACCTCACCCAGACGCGCCTGTACGCCGCGGAAGTCAGCCGTACCGTTGATCTCCAGGGCCTTGGCCAGCAGCCCCGCCAGGAACTCCAGCTTGACCGTCAGCCGGGTGCAGCCGTGGAACGTGAACCGTTCGGTGAACCCCGAGCTCCCCGCGAACGACTGGACCTTGGCCACGTCGCCGTAGATGAAGACGTTCTCCCACGGGATCAGCACCTTGTCGAGCACGAAGACGGTGTCGTTCTCGTCGAAGCGCGACGAGAGCGGATAGTCGAACGGGCTGCCGGTCATCGCGGCCGAGGCGCCGTACGACGGGCGGCAGATCATCTTCACCCCGGCCGCGTCGAGCGGCACGGTGGCCACCAGCGCGAACTCCCGCTTGGCCACCGGCAGCCCGTAGTGGGCCAGGAACGTGGCGTGCGACAGCGGCGCGCCGGTGGCGACCACCTTGGCGCCGCTGACCACCAGCCCGGCGTCCGTCTCCTTCTCCACGTGCACGAAGACGTCACCGACCTCGTCGATACGCCGGGAACGGTCCACCGGCGGATGCACGATGGCGTGGCTCCAGTAGAGAACCTTCTCCTGCGCACGCCGGTACCAGGCACGGGCGTTCGCTTCAAAGGGCGCGTAGAAGTCGGCGTTCGCCCCCAGCGTGCCCAGGAACGACGCCTTGTAGTCGGGGCTGCGGCCCAGCCAGCCGTAGCTCATCCGGGCCCATTGCCGGATGGCGGCCTGGTCAGCCACCAGATCCTCGGCGTTGTGCGCGGTGGTGAAGAAGCGGTGCGTCCAGCCGGTGCCGCCGCCGTCGACAGGCGCCGTCAGCAGGTCGCGCTGCAGCGGGTCGTGCAGCGAGTCGTACAGCCGGGCCGTCATCCGGATCGGGTTGTAGAACGCGGGATGGGCGGTGACGTCGCGCACCCGGTCGCCGTACAGATAGACCTCGCGGCCGTCGCGCAGGCTCTCGATGTACTCCGCGCCGGTCAGCGGACGGGTTGCGGCCGTCATCGCCCGGTCTCGCGGTAGGTGGGTCCGAGCCGGCGCGGCATGGTGATCTCCTTCGGTAGCGGGTGGGCCGTCGGCGACCGCGCACGGCCGGGCGGTCCGCGCCGCGGCAGTGACCGGCCCGCAGCCGTTGCCGCGGCGGCGGGCCGGTGTCCCCAGGTGAATCCTCGTTTCCGCGGTGCGGCCGGGCACCTCTGTACATGCGCTGCGCGCCCGCCCGGCACCCCGGCCTGGTAGAGCAACGTCGGATGCGCTCCGGGCGCCGCGGCGACAGACGATGGCAATGCGGCGTCGCCGCGGTCCGTTCCGAAGGCGCATTGGGGAGTGTGGATCGAATTGAATGACAACGATGTGCCCGGCGAGCCGACGGCCTGCCGGGTGTGCGGCGGACCGGTGCGCCGCTGCCTGGACTTCGGGCGCCAGCCGGTGTCGAACGCCTTCCTGCTGCCCGAGCAGGTCGCCGACGAGGCCTTCTTCCGCCTGGAGGTCGGCATCTGCACGCGCTGCACGCTGGTGCAACAGCTGGACGTGGTCGCGCACGAGCGGATGTTCCGGCCGGACTACCCGTACCGCTCGTCCACCTCGGCCCGGCTGCGTGGGCATTTCGCCGAGGTCGCGCGGACGCTGCACGCCACCGAGCTGACCGGCCCGGACGACCTGGTGGTCGAGGTCGGCAGCAACGACGGGATCATGCTGGGGACGCTGAGCGCGGCCGGCGTCCGCCACCTCGGGGTGGACCCGTGCGTCGGTGCCGGCGATACCGCGACCCAGGGCGGAATCCGCATCCTGGTCGACTACTTCAACGAGCGCAGCGCGGCCGAGATCCGCCGCACCGACGGGCCGGCGAAGGTCATCTTCTCGGCGAACACCATCAGCCACATCGCGGACCTCGGTTCCGTCTTCCGCGGCGTCGGCGAGCTGCTCACCCCCGACGGCGTCTTCGTCTTCGAGGACCGCTACCTCGCCGACATCATCGCCCACACCACCTTCGACCAGATCTACGACGAACACGTCTACCTGCTCGCCGTGCGCTCGGTCAGCGAGGTGGCCGCGGTGTTCGGCTTCGAGCTGGTCGACGCGGAACGGCTGGGCGTGCACGGCGGGTCGATGAGGTACACCATCGCCCGCGCCGGCGCCCGGCCGCGCGCTGCCCGGGTGGATCGGCTCATCGCCGACGAACGCGTGCTGGGCCTGGGTGAGCCCGCCACGTTCGCCGGCTTCGGCGCCCGGCTCGACGTCATCGGCAAGGACCTCGTCACGCTGCTCACCGAGCTGCGCTCGGCCGGACTGCGGGTAGCGGGCTACGGCGCCACGTCCAAGAGCGCTACCGTGACCAACTACTGCGGCATCGGCACCGACCTGGTCCCGGTCATCTACGACACCACCCCGGAGAAGCAGGGCCGGCTCACCCCCGGCGCGCACATCCCGGTGGAATCGGCGGCGCGGTTCACCGACCCGTATCCGGACTACGCGCTGCTGTTCGCCTGGAACCACGCCGAGGAGATCATCGAACGGGAGCGCGAGTTCCGGGACCGAGGCGGCCGCTGGATCCTCTACGTGCCCGACGTGCATCTGGTCTGACCGCACGTGAACGGGGCCCCCGAAGAGATTCGGGGGCCCCGTTGCTGTCGCGCGACTGCTCAGGCCACCGGGGCCGGCGACCGCGGCCGGACATCATCGCCGATCCGCGCCGCGTGCTCGGTGCCGGTCTCCGGGATCCCCCGCATGGCCAGCCGCAGCAGCGGTGCCGCCATCAGCGAGGTCACGATCGCCAACAGCACGATCGTGGTGTACGCCGCGACGTCGAGCACCCCCAGGCGCAGCCCGGTGCTCGCCACCACCACCTCGACGACCCCGCGCGCGTTCATGCCCGCGCCCAGGGCCAGGCCCTCGCGGCCGCGGAGCCCGCTCAACCGCGCGCCGACGTACGCCCCGGCGAACTTGCCGCCGATCGCCACGACCAGCACCACCGCTCCGGCCAGTGCCACCTTGGGCTCGGCCAGCGCGGTGAGATCCATCCGCAGCCCGGCCGTGGCGAGGAAGATCGGGGCGAGCACCGCCATCACCATCGTGCGCAGCGCCGCCAGCTTGGTGTGGTCGGCGGCACCGGGCGCACCGACCAGCAGCCCGGCCACGAACGCGCCGAAGATCGGCTCCAGGCGCAGGGCGTGCGCGATCGTGGCGCCGCTCAGCACCACCAGCACCGCCGCGGACACGCTCGCCCCGGCACCCTCGGCCGCCGCCGCGCGCCGCATGATCAGCCGCACCAGCACCCGCCCGAGGGTCGCCGCGGCGGCCGCGAACCCGATCGGCGCGAGCACCGCGAACGCCATCCCGCCCAGCGTGACCGCCCCGGTCGCGGCCGCCGCCAGGATGGACAGCAGCAGCCAGCAGACGGTGTCGTCGACCGTGCCCGCGGTCAGGATCACCTGACCGATCCGCCGGTGCAGCAGGTCCATGTCGGCGAGCGTCTTGGCGATCACCGGCAGGGCGGTGACCCCCATGGCGATGCCCAGGAACAGCGCGTAGATCCACCGGTCGGCGGCGCCCTCGTTCCCGGCGGGCAGGGGCAGCAGGAACCCCAGACCCACCCCCAGCGACATCGGGACGGCCAGTCCCCACAGGCTGACCGACAGCGCCGTGCGCCGGTGCCGGCGCATCGTGTCGGCCTGCAGGTGGCTGCCCGTGACACCGACCAGCAGCAGCACCCCGAGCTGGGCCACGCCGTCGATGACGTGCATCGTGGCGGCGTCGCCCGGCACCAGCGCGTGGGCCACCCCCGGCAGGAGCGCGGCCAGCAGCGACGGGCCGAGCAGCACCCCGGCCATCAGCTCACCGACCACCGCCGGCAGGCCCAGCCGGCGGGCCAGGGAGCCGAGCAACCGGGCGGTGAGCAGCAGGACCACCAAGCCGATCAGGAACCGCAGCATCGTGTGCGAGTCCATCGGCGCCGGAAACATCGCCGTCATCCGGCGGTGTCCTCCGGCAGCACCGGACAGCGCGCGTCGTCTCCGGCGGGGGTGCTGTGCCCGGCCCGCCAGGCGCCGGCGTGCCGGGCGGCGGTGAACGCCGCCCAGCCGACCAGCTCCACCAGCTCCCGGTCGCGCTGTTCCCCGCGGCGGAAGTCCGCCACCATGGCGTCGGTGACCCGGTACGACGACACCGCGGCGGTCAGCGCGAGACGGCCGGCCGCACGGTCCCAGGGCCGCAGCGCGTCGACGGCGTCGTCGCACTCGGCACCGGTCAACGGCCGGGCCCGCCCGGCCCAGGCCGTCAGCCGTTCGACGACCATGTCCCGCACGTCCGCCGGCACCGCGTGCTCCCCGGCTCGCTCGAACGCCGCGGTGGCCCGGGCGAACGCCTCCGCCAGCGACGCACGCTCGCGCAGCCAGCTCAGGTCCGCCGGCAGCAGCGCGGGTGCCAGCAGGTCCAGATCGGTGCCGGGCGGGCCGGCCCGGCGGGCCAGCCGGCCCATCACCCGGGTGCCGACCCAGCGTCCGGCCCGGCCGGAGCCGGCCGGCAGCGGCGACGGCTGCAGGAAGACATTGACCATGCGGTTGAGGTATTCGAAGGCCACCGCGACGGCGTTGCCCTCGGCCAGCTGCAACGGACTCCAGCCCGGCGGCGCGGCGTGCGGCCCGCCCTCGTGCGCCCAGCGCCCCACCGACCGCAGCTCGGCGTCGGCCACCTCGCGCAGCCGACCCTCGGCGACCGCACGGGCGTCGGGACCCGGCAGCAGCCCCTGCAACGCGCTGCCGTGCACGTCGACGCAGTACGGGCACCGGTTGCGCAGCGACACCCCGGCGGCTATCGCCTCCCTGACGGCCCGCGGCAGCGCCCCGGTGACCAGCAGGGACTCGCGCAGCACCAGCCAGCTGGCGGCGATCAGGTCCGGCGCGGGGGAGTGCAGCGCGATCGGTGGGGCGAGCATGCCGAAGTCCTGCTCCACGCGCTGGTAGACGTGGCCCACGACGCCGCCGGCGCCCTGCGGCTTCGTCGCCCGCACGTGCCGGATGTGGGTCATCGTCACGTATCGCGACGCCCCGGCCAGCAGACCCACGGCCGTGCTGGTGTCCTGGTCAGCCACGGCCGGCCACCGCCACGGTGGGTGCCGCGCCCGGCGACGGCGCGCCGTAGGTGACTCTCACGCCGCGCTGCTGGGCCGCGCGCACCAGGCCGGGCACGGCCCGCTCGGCGAGCGCGGCGATGGTCAGCGCCGGGTTCACGGTCAGCGCGCCCGGCACCGCCGAGCCGTCGGTGACGAAGATGCCCGGGTGCCCCCGCAGCTCGTGCCGGTCGTCGAGGGCGGAGGTCCGCGGATCGTCGCCGATCCGGCAGGACGACAGTGGGTGCACCGTGTACGCGCCCACGAGCTCGTTCGACCACGGCGCGACGCGGGCGATGCCGTCACGTTCGAGGATGTCCTTCACGTCGGCGTCGGACTGCGCCCAGCCGCGCCGGGTGTTCTCGGTCGGCTGGTAGCTCAGCGCGCCACGGCCCAGCATCTGCTGGGCGATGCGTTCGGCGTTGCCGGTCGCGGGCGGTGGGCCGAACACCCCCTCGTTGTCGTCCTCGGTCATGGCGAAGACCGTCAGCCAGGACTGCCACTCGCGCAGCATGTCCTTCTTCTCCCGGCCGAACCAGGTCGGTCCGGTCGCGCCGGGCGCCTGGGCCAGGATCGTGCCCAGACCCGGCGGGAAGTACAGCTGTTCCAGCGAGAAGCGGCTGTACTCCGGCAGCGCCGGGTCGAGCTTGTCCCAGGAGGCGACGCACGGACCCTTGCCGATCTGGTGCGCGCCGTACGCGAGCCCGTCACCGCGGTCGAGCCCGAGCACCTCGCGCGCCCGTTCGTCGTTGATGACGGCGGTGTTGAGCCGCTCGCCGTTGCCGGAGAAGTAGCGGCCCACCGCGTGCGGCATCGTGCCGAGCTCGGCCTCCGAGCGCTGCAGGATCACCGGGGTGGCCCCGGCCCCGGCGGCCAGCACGACGAGTTTCGCCTCGATCGTGCCGCCCGGCCTGCTGAGCCGGTAGTCGGTGTCGTCGACGAGGTTGTAGTGCACCAGGTAGCCGCCGTCGCCGGTCCGGCTCAGCCGCTGCACCTCATGCAGCGGCCGGATCTCGGCCCCGTTGGCGACCGCGGCCGGCAGGTAGTTCAGCAGCAGCGAGCGCTTGGCGTCGAACTTGCAGCCGGCCATCATCCAGTTGCAGTTGGTGCACTTAGGCTTGTCGATGGCCGACGGCACCGGGTTGGCGGTGCGCCCGGCATGCGCACAGGCCGCGGCGAACAGCCCGCCGGCGTACGGCACGTCGCGCCAGTCCTGCGGAGTCACCGGCAGCGCCTCGCTGACCCGGTCGTACCAGGGATCCAGCGCGGCCCGGTCGATCGCGGCCGGCCACATCCGGCGCCCGATGCTGCCGTGGCGCTCGAACACGAACCCGGGCGCGCGCGGCATCGTGGCGAAGTACACGACGCTGCCGCCGCCCACGCAGTTGCCCGCGAGCACGCTCATGCCGTCGCCCACGGTGAAGTCGAAGATCCGGGTGTAGGACGAGCCGAGCTTGAAATCGTGGTCGAAGTCGTCGCCGGTCAGCCAGGGCCCGCGCTCGAGCACCAGCACGCTGGCACCCCCGGCGGCCAGGTGGTAGGCGGTGATGGCGCCGCCGAAGCCGCTGCCCACCACGACGACGTCGAACTTTTCCGTGGCACTCATGCCGGGCTCCCGGTGGCGGTGGTGTCGGGGTGCGGATCGGCGAGCGCGCGCTCGTAGGAGAATCGCGGGAACCGCCAGAGCCCGTCGGGCTCGGGCGGCGCGAACCCGAGCAGCGCGAGGCCGGGGTGGCCCTGCGCGAGGGCGTCCGTCGTGGACAGATGCGGTGCGCTGTCGAAGGCCATCGTGCAGAACAGGGCCGCGCCGAACCACACCTCGCGCTCGGGGTGGCCGGGATCGGTCAGGTCCTGCACCAGGGCGGTGCGCTCGTCGAACGACAGCGCGACGAATGCCGGCACCGTGGGGTCCAGGCGCACGTCGTGCTTGCGGGCGTAGTCCCCGGCGTGCATGTTGAGCAGGCCGGCCATCCCGTCGAGCGCGTCGGCCAGGCCCAGCGCGGGATCGGCGAGGACGGCCAGCGCCCCGGCGGCCACCGCGCCGTCCTCCGTGGCGACCCCGCTGATCGCGCGGTCGCCGGGGAACCGCTGTACACCGGGGATGATGGTGTCGGCGAACGCCTCCAGGGTCTGGGTCGGCACCGAGTCGACCGGTCGGTCGTCGTCCATGGCGGGTCTCCTTCCTCTGCGAACGGGTGGGTCAGCGGCCGGCGGTCGCGGCGAACTGCCCGGGGCGGCGTCCGGCGCCGGCCGGGCCGCGGTAGGCCTGGGCCACGCTGAGCCAGTGCTCCGCGAGCGGACCGGACGCGACCAGTCCGAGGTCGTCGCGGTGCCGGCGACGAGTCACCAGCAGGCACAGGTCGACGGCGTCGCCGGTGATCGTCTCGGCGTCGTCGGCGCCGATGACCCAGCGCTCGCCGGACGGTGCCAGCAGGTCGAAGCGCGGGCCGGCGGCCGGCACCAGCAGCCCCCGCGCGTGATAGCCGAAGTCCCAGGTGAGCGCGGCGAACTCGGCGATGTGCCGCAACCGGTCGGTGTGCCGGCGGGTCACGCCGAGCGCGTCGGCGATGTCCTGGCCGTGGGCGAAGACCTCCATCATCCCCGCGGCGGCCAGCACGCGGGCCGGCAGCGGGCGCACCAACCACGGCACGACGCTGCCCGCGGGCACGGCCGCGAGCGCCTGCACAGCCGCCGCCGACTCCACCCGCCACCGGCTGAGCAGGGCACCCGGCTCGTCGAGGAAACGCTCCAGCGCCGCGCTCACGTTGGCATCGAAATCCGGGCCGAGGTGCGCCATCGCGTCCCGGAAGGCCTGCGGGCTCGCGGCCGCGGTGGCCGCCATGCGGAAGACCGCGCACAGATGGGCCACCTGGTGGCGGATCGTCCAGCCCGGCGCCGGAGTGAGCTCCGCCCAGCCCGCGGGTGTCAGACCCGCCACGAGGCCGGTCAGCTCCGCACTGTCGGCCGCCAGATCGTCGAACACAGTCGTCTCATCGGTCATGGCGTCAGCGTGCCCAGCGCGCCGATTCGGCGTCCTCTCTCACAGTGCGCCGCGGCCACACTACGCACGGATGGAGAAGAATCGCCGACCGGGTTGCCACACGATGAAACGGCCGCGGACCCGCGGTGACGCCCTACTCGGTGAGGTTGGTCGATGCCCTCGGTTGTCGGATCACTACGCAGGCTGGCGCTGACACCCGCATGGGAGGAGGTCAGCTTCGCCGCGAGGAAGTTCCCGGTGGCGCCCTCGCCCACGGTCACCGCACTCGAACGAATTCCCCAGGCGGTCATCTGCGGCTTCGAGTGGGGGATCGAGGCCCGCGGCCAGAGTGAGCTGGAGCGCCGGCTCGACCTGCTGGAGGCCGGGGTGCGCGGCTTCGGCTACGAGGGCGCCACCATGGCCCTGACGGTCCGCGACGCGATGGCCGGCGGCCGTGGCCGCCGCGCGCAGGCGCTGCTGACCGGGCCCGGTGTGCCGCACACCTTCCTCAACTACATCGGGATCGGCTTCGCGATGGCCCGGCTGCCGCGGGTGCTGTGGCGCGGCGTGCTGCCCGATCTGGGCGGGACCCCGTACTACCCGACGATGAGCTGGCTGGCCGTCGACGGTTACGGCTTCGATCGTGCCTACTTCGACACGCCGCGCTGGGTCGACGCCCAGCAGCGGCCCCGGCCGTACGCCTGGGAGGGCGCACCCGGCTACTTCCTGCGCGCGGTCGACCAGGGCATCGGCCGGGCGCTGTGGTTCATCCACGGCGCGAACCCGGCCGCGGCCGCCGCCGCGGTCGCCCGTTTCCCCGGTGACCGGCGCGAGGACCTGTGGGGCGGCGTCGGCCTGGCGGCGACCTTCGCCGGGGGCTGCGACGTCGCGGGCCTGACGGCGATGCGGCGGGCCGCCGGGTCGCACGCGGCTGCCGCCGGGCAGGGCGCCGTCTTCGCCGCCCGGGCCCGGACCTTCTCCGGCACCGTCCCGGAGCACACGCACGTCGCCGTGACCGCGCTGGCCGGGCTGAGCGTCGACAAGGCCTCCGCGCTGGCCGACGACGTCGCGGTCGGCGGCCTGGCGGCGGAGGGCCCCGACGTGCCGGCCTACGAGGTGTGGCGCCGGCTGATCCGGACGCGCCTGCACGATCCGATGACGACATCACACGACGAGGAGTCCTCCTGATGGGGTTGATTGCGACGGTACGGCGGCGGGTGCTCACGCCGAACGTGTCCGACACCAAGGTCGCGGTGCGGGGCTTCCACGTGAAGAGCCCGGCCGCCTGCGATCTGCTGGAGACGATCGGCGCCAGCTTCGTCGACGGGTACGCCCGGGCGGCCGAGGCCCGCACGCCCGCCGACGCGGAGCCCGGGTTGGACACCGTGCCGACCCGGTTCCGCGGGTTCGCCTACGAGGGTGCCGCCATGGGATTCGCCGTCCGCGACGGGTTGCCGTTCGGTGGTGGCCTGGTGCGCCAGCTGCTCGACGGCGCCGGCGACCGGCACGTCTACATGGCCTACGTCGGCGTCGGCTGGGCCATGGCGCGACTGCCCCGCTTCCGCTGGGCGTCCTTGTACGCCCCCGACCCGCTGCTGCGCTGGCTCGTGATGGACGGCTACGGCTTCCACCAGGCGTACTTCCGCACCCAACGATACGTCCACGAGCAGTACCGCGAGACAGACTTTCCCTATCCGCCGGGTGCCCCGCACCCGTACGCGAACCGTGGCATCGACCAGGGCATCGGCCGCGCGCTGTGGTTCGTGGGCGGGACGTCGGTGGAGCACGTGCACCGGCTGATCCAGGCATTTCCCGCCGAACGCCGCCCGGATCTCTACAGCGGAGTGGGGCTCGCGGCCACCTACGCCGGCGGCGCCGACCGCGGCGAACTGCGCGACCTGGTGCGGCGCGCGGAGCAGTACCAGCCGCACCTGTCGCAGGGCTCCGCGTTCGCCGCGTCGGCGCGGGCCCGGGCGGGCCTCATCGTCCCGCACAACGACCTCGGCACCGAGGTGCTGTGCGGGATGTCAACGACCGAGGCTGCCGCGATCTGCGACCTGACCCGGCCCGCCGCCGACGAGGACAACGAGATGCCCGCGTACGAGCTTTGGCGCCGGCGGGTCCGCCGTGAGTTCGGCGCCCCGCGCTGAAGCAGCGCTGCTCGCTCCGCACGACCGCGGCTGCGAGCCCGAAAACGATATGGAGGCTCGGGGACACATGACGAGGATCGCCGTAGTCGGCATGGCCTGCCGATATCCGGACGCGACGTCGCCCAGGGAGTTGTGGGAGAACGCCCTCGCCGGGCGCCGCGCTTTCCGGCGGCTGCCCGACCAGCGCATGCGGCTCGCTGACTACTGGTCACCCGATCCCGCGGCTCCGGACCGGTTCTACGCCCGCAACGCCGCCGTGCTCGAGGGCTGGACGTTCGACCGGGTGGCGTACAAGGTCGCCGGCAGCACCTACCGGGCCACGGATCTCACCCATTGGCTGGCGCTGGAGGTGGCGGCGGCGGCGTTCGCCGACGCCGGCTTCCCGATGGCCGCCGGCCTGCCGCACGAACGCACCGCCGTGATCGTGGGCAACAGCCTCACCGGCGAGTTCTCCCGGGCCGGGCAGCTGCGGCTGCGCTGGCCGTACGTGCGGCGCACCGTGGCCGCCGCGCTGACCGAGCAGAAGTGGGAAGAGGACCGCCTCGCGGAGTTCCTGGACCGGCTGGAGGCGGACTTCAAGGCGCCGTTCCCGCCGGTCGACGAGGACTCACTGGCCGGGGCGCTGTCCAACACCATCGCCGGGCGGATCTGCAACTACTTCGACCTCAAGGGCGGTGGATACAGCGTGGACGGCGCGTGCTCGTCGTCGCTGCTGTCCATCATCACCGCCTGCCGCGCGCTGGCCGACGACGACGTCGACGTGGCCGTGGCGGGCGGTGTCGACCTGTCCATCGATCCACTGGAGACGGTGGGCTTCGCCAAGACCGGCGCGCTGGCCACCGGGGAGATGCGCGTCTACGACCGCCGTTCCAGCGGCTTCTGGCCGGGCGAGGGCTGCGGCATGGTCGTGCTGATGCGCGAGGACGAGGCCCGCGCCGCCGGGCACCGGGTGTACGCCACGATCGCCGGCTGGGGCATCTCCTCGGACGGCAAGGGCGGCATCACCCGCCCCGAGGTCGACGGCTACCGGCTGGCACTGCGCCGCGCGTACGAGCGGGCCGGCTTCCCGATCGACACCGTCGCCCTGTTCGAAGGGCACGGCACCGGCACCAAGGTCGGCGACGCCACCGAGCTGGCGGCGCTGGCGGAGGCACGACGCGCCGCCGAGCCGAGCACCGGCCCGGCCGCGGTCAGCTCCGTCAAGGCGATGATCGGGCACACCAAGGCCGCGGCCGGGGTGGCCGGGTTCATCAAGGCGGTGCTGGCGGTGCACCACGAGGTGCTGCCGCCGGCGGTGGGCTGCCCCGAGCCGTTGGAGCTGCTGACCGCGGACGACGCCGTGCTGCGGGTGCTGCGCCACGCCGAGGCCTGGCCGGCCGGGCAACCCGTGCGCGCGGGCATCACCGCCATGGGATTCGGCGGCATCAACACCCACGTCGTGGTGGAGAACGCCCAGCCCTCCCGGCGCTCGGGTCTGGACGCCCGGACCGCGGCGCTGACCGGCTCCATCCAGGACGCCGAGCTGCTCGCCTTCGACGGCGACAGCTGGCAGGCTGTCCGGGACAAGGTCGGCCGGCTCGCCGACGCCATCGGGCGGGTCTCCTTCGCCCAGCTCGGCGACCTCGCCGACGTGCTGCGCCGGCAGACCGGCGACCGGCCGTTCCGGGCGGCCGCGGTGGTCACCTCCCCGGAGGACGCCGAGGCCCGGCTCCGCCGCATCTGCGAGCTCCTCGACGCCGGCCAGGACACCCTGGTCGGCGGTGACGGGCCGGTCTTCCTCGGCCACGTCACCCGGCCGGGCCGGCTGGGCCTGCTCTTCCCCGGCCAGGGCTCCGGCACCGGCACCAGCGGCGGGGTCCTGGCCCGCCGGTTCACCGAGGTGCGCGACGTCTACGCCGCCGCCGGGCTGCCCACCCGCGGCGACCTGGTCGCCACCGAGGTGGCCCAGCCGCGGATCACCACGGGTTCGGTGGCCGGACTGCGCACCCTGGACCTGCTGGGGTTGTCCGGCACGGTCGCCGTCGGGCACAGCCTCGGTGAGCTCACCGCCCTGCGCTGGGCGGGCGCGATGGACGACAGCACGCTGCTGCGCGTCGCCACCCGGCGCGGGCAGGTGATGGGCCGGCACGCCGCGTCCGGCACGATGGCCGGCATCGCGGCCGCACCGGACGTGGTGGAGTCGCTGATCGCGGAACTGCCCGCGGTCATCAGCGGCTACAACGGTCCCGCGCAGACCGTGGTCGCGGGCCCGGAGGACGCCGTGCAGGAGGTCTGCCGCCGCGCCACCCATGCCCAGCTGCGGGCCGTGCCGCTGGCGGTCTCCGACGCCTTCCACTCGCCGCTGATGGCCCCGGCCGCCGGGCAGTTCGCCGCGGCCCTGGCCGACATCGCGTTCGGCAACCTCGACCGGCGGGTGATCTCCTCCGTCACCGGCACCGACCTGCACCCCGGCGCCGACCTGGGCGATCTGCTCCACCGGCAGATCACCCAGCCGGTGCTCTTCCACCAGGCGGTGACCGCGGCCGCCGCCGACGTCGACATGTTCGTCGAGGTCGGCCCCGGCCAGGTCCTCTCCCGGCTGGCCGAGGCCGCGACGGGGGTGCCCGCGGTGTCGCTGGACACCGACGACGAGTCGCTGCGCAGCCTGCTGCGGGTGGTCGCCGCCGCGTACGTCCGCGGCGCCGCCGGCCTGCCCGGCGTGCTCTTCGACGACCGGCTGATCCGCCCGGTGCAGGTCGACGAGGAGCTCGACGTGCTCGGCAACCCCTGCGAGAGCGCCCCCCGGGTGGATGTGCTCGGCGGTGTCGGTCAGGGCGCCTGGCCGGCGCCGATGGCCGCCGCCGGCCCGGGCTCGGCGGACACCGCGGCCGATTCGGTGGCGGCCGACGACGCACAGGTCGTCGAGTCCACCACCGACCTGCTGCGGCGACTCGCCGCGGTCCGCGCCGAACTGCCCGTGGAGATGGTCCGCGAGGACAGCATGCTCCTGGACGAGCTGCACCTGAGCTCGATCACGGTGGGCTCGATCGTCAACGAGGTGGCGGCCCGGCTCGGCATCCCGCCCGCGAGCACGCCGCTGAACTTCGCCACCGCGTCGGTGCGGGAACTCGCCGACACCCTCGACGGGCTGCGGGCCGCCGCGGCGGCGGGCACCCTCGACGTCACCGACACGGTGGCGGGCGCGAGCAGCTGGGCCCGGGCCTGGACGGTCGATCTGGATCCGCGGCCCCTGACCGGCGGCGACGACGACAGCGGCGTCAGCGGCCGGTGGCGGCTCTACAGCGACCCCGACCACCCGTTCGCCGAGGAGCTGCGGCACCGGCTGGAGAACGCCGGGATCGGCGCGGGCGTGCTGGTCTGCCTGCCGGCCGAGTGCGAGGAGGAGCATCTGGAATTCGCGTTGCGCGGGGCGCAGGAGGCCATGACCGGGGGTGCGGGGGAGCGCTTCGTCCTGGTCGAGCACGGCCGCGGTGCGGCCGGGCTGGCCAAGACCCTGCGGCTGGAGAGCCCCGGTACGCGGGTCACGATCGTGCACACCCCGCCGACTGCTGACGCGGTCACCCGGGTGGTGCACGAGGTGCGCGCCACCCGGGACTTCGTCGAGGCCGTGTACGGTGCCGACGGCGTGCGCCGGGTGCCGACGCTGCGGGCCATGCCGTATCGCGCGGCCCGGGCCGCCGCGCCGCTCGACGCCACCGACGTTCTCCTGGTCACCGGCGGCGGCAAGGGCATCACCGCCGAGTGCGCCCTGGCCGTTGCGGTGGACACCGGCGCGAAGATCGCGGTGCTGGGCCGCTCGGACCCGGAACACGATCCGGAGCTGGCCGCCAACCTGGACCGGATGGCCCGCCACGGCGCAACGGTGCGCTACGCGCGAGCCGACGTCACCGACCGGGCCCGGCTCGCCGGCGCGGTGGCCGAGCTCAGCGCCCAGCTGGGCCCGATCACGGCGGTGCTGCACGGCGCCGGCCGCAACGAGCCGGCCGGGCTGCCGAGCCTGCGCACCGACGAACTGCGCCGCACCTTCGCCCCGAAGGTCGACGGCCTGCGCAACGTGCTCGACGTGGTGGATTCGCAGCAGCTGCGCCTGCTGGTCAGCCTGGGCAGCATCATCGGCCGCTCCGGGCTGCGCGGCGAGGCGCACTACGCCGTCGCCAACGACTGGATGGCACAGCTCACCCGGGAGTTCGGCGAGCGTCACCCCGGGTGCCGCAGCCTGTGCCTCGAGTGGTCGGTGTGGTCGGGCGTCGGTATGGGCGAGCGGCTGTCGGTCATCGAGAACCTGACCCGGGAGGGCATCACCCCGATCACCCCGGCGCAGGGTGTCGACGTGCTGCGCCGGCTGCTCGGCGACGCCGACGCACCGCCGGTGGTCGTGATCAGCGGGCGCACCTCGGGCATCAACACGATCCGCTACGACCGGCCCGAGCTGCCGATGCTGCGCTTCGTGCAGCAGCCGCTGGTCAGCTACCCCGGGGTGGAGCTGGTGACCGAGTCCGAGATCAGCGTCGGCACCGACCCGTACCTGGGCGACCACCTGCTCGACGGCAGCCTGCTGTTCCCGGCCGTCATGGGCATGGAGGCCATGGCCCAGGTGGCTGCCGCGGTCACCGGTCAGCACCGGGCCCCGGTCATCGAGGACGCGGAGTTCCTGCGCCCGATCGTGGTGCCGCCGGACGGTTCCACGCGGATCCGCATCGCCGCCGTGGTCACCGACACCGACACCGTCGAGGTCGTCATCCGCAGCGCGGAGACCGCGTACGCCGCCGAGCACTTCCGGGCCCGGCTGTGCTTCATCGCCGAGAAGGTCCCGCAGGGCCCGCCGGAGCAGACCGCCGAGCAGCTCCCGCCGGTGCCGCTCGACCCGCAGACCGAGCTGTACGGCGACATCCTGTTCCAGGGTGGACGGTTCCAGCGGCTGCGTCGCTACCACCGGGCCGCCGCCCGGGCCGTCGACGCGACGGTGGAGCTGAGCCCGGCCGGCTGGTTCGCCGGCTACCTGCCCGACCAGCTGCTGCTCGGTGACCCGGGGGTACGGGACGCGCTGATGCACGGCAACCAGGTCTGCGTGCCGCACGCCACCCTGCTGCCGTCGGGCATCGAGCGGGTGTATCCGGGCGGCGCGGCGCTGTCGGGCACCGGGGAACTGCGGTACTGCGCGACCGAGCGGCTGCAGGACGGTGACACCTACGTCTACGACATCGCGGTCCGCGACGCCGCCGGCCAGGTCGTCGAGCGCTGGGAAGGACTCACGCTGCGGGCCGTGCGCAAGAACGACGGCTCCGGCCGGTGGGCGGCGCCGCTGCTCGGCACGTACCTGGAACGCGTCGGCGGGCAGCTCACCGGTGGCACCGCGCAGGTGTCCGTGGAGCCGGACGAGGTCGCCGACCCGGGGCACCCGCTGACCTACGTGGAGGCTCGACGGACCCGCTCGGCCCGGGCGCTCTCCCGGCTCACCGGGCAGGTGACGCCCGTGCGGCACCGCACGGACGGGCGCCCCGAGATCGACGGTGGCACGGTCTCCATGGCCCACGGTGCCGGGGTCACCCTCTGCGTGCTCGGCACCGGCGCCGTGGGCGCCGACCTCGAAGCGGTCACCGCACGGTCGCTGACCGAATGGCGTGGACTGCTCGGCACGAACGCCGCGCTGCTGACCCAGCCGGCCGACGGGCCCGGCCTCGATGTCACCGGCACCCGGATCTGGGTGGCGCTCGAGTGCCTGCAGAAGGCCGGACAACCGCCGACGGCGCCGCTGGCGGTGCTGCCGACGGATCAGCCGGGGTGGGTGGTGTTCGCCTCCGGCCGGCTGCAGATCGCCACGTTCGTCGCCGCCCTGCGCGGCGGACCGGACCAGACCGTTTTCGGGATCTTGTCGGAAGGACGTCGAGCAGGATGAACCGTCACTTCGAGTACCGGCACGTGGTGGGTTTCGAGGAGACCAACCTCGTCGGCAACGTCTACTACGTCAACTATCTGCGCTGGCAGGGCCGCTGCCGGGAGATGTTCCTCAAGGACCGGGCCCCGGAGGTCCTGGCCGACCTGCAGGACGATCTCAAGCTGTTCACCCTGCGGGTCGACTGCGAGTTCTTCGCCGAGCTGGCGCTCTTCGACGAGCTCTCGATCAGGATGCGGTTGGTGGAGCTGGCGCAGACCCAGATCGAGTTCGGGTTCGACTACGTGCGCGTGACCGGCGGCGGCGAGACCCTGGTGGCCCGCGGCACCCAGCGGATCGCCTGCATGCGCGGGCCCAACACCCGTACGGTGCCCAGCCGCGTGCCGGACGCGCTCGTCGAGGCCCTGGCGCCGTATGTGGCGGTGCGAGCCTGATGGCGTCCTCCGACGACGAGGCGGCCCGGACCGCCGTGCTCGACGACCGCCGGCACCTGAGGCGCGCGTTCGGCGCGTTCGCCACCGGGGTCACCGTGGTGACCATCGGTGGCGGCAACCCGCACGGCATGACGGCCAACTCGTTCACCACGGTCTCCCTGGATCCACCGCTGGCGCTGGTGTGCGTCGACCGCCTGGCCGTGATGCACGCGCGGCTGGAGGTGTCGTCGGTCTTCGGCATCTCGGTGCTGGCGGCCGGGCACGAGAAGGTGGCCCGCTATTTCGCCGACGGCAACCGCCCGACCGGCCCCGCGCAGTTCACCGACGTGGACTGGGAGCCGGGGCAGCGCACCGGCGTGCCGATGATCTCCGGGGCGCTCGCCTGGTTCGAGTGTGAGGTGTGGCGCCAGTACCACGGCGGTGACCACACCATCTTCGTCGGCCGGGTGCTCACCGCGGAGCGGAACGGCGACGACGCCGGACTGCTCTTCCACTACGGGGAGCTGCGCTCATGACGGGCGCCCGGGCCCCGGGCCCGTCGCGGTGGTCGGCGCTGCGGCAGCTCGTGGTCATGTCGCGCGACCGGCTGGGGATGATGACGGCCGCCGCGGCCGGCTACGGCGACGCGGTGCGCATCCCGGTCGGTCACAAGACCCTGTATTTCTTCAACCACCCTGACACCGTGCGGCACGTGCTGGCCGACAACGCGGGGAACTACCGCAAGGGCATCGGCCTGACCCACGCCAGGCGTGCCCTGGGCGACGGGCTGCTGACCAGCGAGGGCGAGTTGTGGCACAAGCAGCGCCGGGTGGTCCAGCCGTCGTTCCAGGCCAAGCGCCTGGCCCGGCAGGCCGGCGCGGTCGCCGAGGAGGCGGACCGGCTGGTCCGCCGGCTGCGCAAGCAGATCGGCGGGGACGCCGTCAACATGGTGCCGGCGATGACCGACCTCACGCTCGGCATCCTCGGCCGCACCCTGCTGGACGCCGATCTGACCCCGTTCGACGGACTCGGTGCCGCGTTCGACGCCGTGCAGAACCAGGCGATGTTCGAGCTGACCTCGTTGAGCGCGGTACCCATGTGGGTGCCGCTGGCGCACCAGCGCCGGTTCCGCCGGGCCCGCAGCGAGCTGCAGGCGGTCGTCGACCACCTGGTGGCCGGGCGCCGCGACGACGCGGCCGGCCGCGATGACGTGCTGTCCCGGCTGATCGTCTCGGCCGGGCAGGAGAGCGACCCCCGGGTGGTGCGCACCCGGCTGCGCGACGAGCTGGTGACGCTGCTGCTCGCCGGCCACGAGACCACCGCGAGCACGCTCGGCTGGACGCTTGCGATGATCGACCAGCATCCGGAGGTCCGCGAACGGCTGCGGGAGGAGGCGGTCGCGGCCCTCGGCAGCCGGCTCCCGGTGCATGCGGACCTGCGCCGGCTGCCGTACACCACCATGGTGGTGGAGGAGGCGATGCGGCTCTATCCGCCGGTGTGGTTGCTGCCGCGGCAGGCGCTGGCGGCGGACGAGATCGGCGGCTACCGGGTGCCCCGGGGCGCGGACGTGCTCGTGTGCCCGTACACGTTGCACCGGCACCCGGCGCTGTGGGACGACCCGCAGCGGTTCGACCCAGAGCGGTTCGACCCGGCGCGGACGCGCGGCCGGCCCCGTTACGCCTACATCCCGTTCGGCGCCGGGCCGAGGGTCTGCGTCGGCAGCAACCTCGCCATGATGGAGGCGGTCTTCGTGATCGCGATGCTGTCGCGTGAGCTGCGGCTCGTGACCGCCGCGGGGCACCACCCCGAGCCGGAGCCGATGCTGTCGCTGCGCATGCGCGGCGGCCTGCCGATGACGGTGCACGCGGCGTGAGCGGTGTCTCGCGGATCAGTCCCATGATCCGCGAGACACCCTCGTCTTTGCTGGGTCAGGCGGCCTGGGGGGTCGATGGCAGGACCGGACCGAGTGACCGCGGGAGCGACAGCATGGCCGGCGGGTCGAAGGTGCGCAGGGGTCGAAGGGTGACGTCGATCGTCCACAGTGACGGTCGATGGTGCAGGACGAGGGGCCCCGAGCGGGCCCCGCAGTTGTGCCGTGCCGTGGAGCGTCCCGAGTCGACGGGATGCACCACCATGTGCCAGGTTCCGGGCCGGACGCCGTCCAGCCAATAGGGCCCGGGCGCCGATGCGACGGTCCAGCTTTCCGGTAGCCCCTCCGCTATCGACTCCGGAAATAGCCCGACGAAGACGGCGCCACCGTCATGCGTACATAGAGTGCTCAGGTAACCACTGATCGTTGAAAGATGGGTTGAGGGTGAGGCGCGGGATAGGGGGGCCTCGCCGCACCGGCGAAAGGTCATCGGGGTGAGTCCGACGCTGCGGGTGAATCGCCCGCTGAAGGTGCTCACGCTGGTGTAGCCCACGGATGTGCCGATGTCGGCGACCGTGCGGGTGGTGGTGCGCAGCAGCCGTTTGGCCTCCTCGATGCGCAGCGCGGTGAGGAATCGTCCCGGCGATATCCCGGTGACCTTATGGAATACCCGGGTGAAATGAAATTTGCTGAACATCGCAGCGCGGGCCATGTCGTCCAATGATAAATCGTCACCCAAATTGCTGCGCATCATGGCAATGGCTCGACCCACTGCCTTCTCTGTTGACAAATTATTTCCTCTCGGTATCGGGTCAGCGGCTGCCGCCCACCGGTCTTCGAGCCATTCTCAGGTCGAGAAAACGGCTCACCGGACCCGACCGGCGAGTGCGGATCAATGCTAGCGGTGTGTTATGGAGCGAGCAACACCCAGTTACCGCCTGCATCACGGCCTAATACCGGCTGGTAACGCCGCCGAGGTCGCGGATATTTACGCTATCTGCCCTTGGGCTGAGTAATGGGTCAGGTCGTCGAATGGAAGCAATCTTCAGTGTCGGCGGTGAATGTCTGCACCCTCGGCGCAGGCCTCGACCCCTGTTTCGGGGCGCCCGCGGCGATGTGCCCGGGTGTTGATGGTGCATCGCTTCAGCACTATAGGAGGAGTGATACCCGGATGATCCGGGTGACCGAATAACCCGATAAGAACCCTGGAGGAGCCCAAATGCGCATATCGGAGCTGAGTTGCCGGACCGGTGCTTCGATTCCGACGATCAAGTTCTACGTGCGCGAGGGCCTGCTGGCTCCGGGCCGGGTGACGGACGGCCGGCACGCCGAGTATGACGACGACCACGTGTCGCGCATCTATCTCATCAAGACGCTGACCGTCATGGGGCGGATGACCATCTCCGCCGCCCGCGACGCGCTGCGAGCCATCGATGAGCGCGGCATCGAGGTGCGCGGGCTGTGCGGCGTCGTCAACGACGCGCTCTTCGGCGAGCCGGCCAGCACGGCTGATCTGCCCCTGCGGGGAGGCGTCCGGCAGCGCATCGACGCGTTCATCGCGCAGCTCGGCTGGCAGGTGGACGACGACTCGCCCAGCCGGGTCACCCTTTCTCAGGTCTTCACCGCCCTGGAGCGGCTCGGCGGGGACGGCGCCCACGCCGACGTCGAGGCGCTGGCGCCGTACGCGCTCGCGGCCGCCCGCCTCGCCGATCTCGAGAAGCGTGCGCTGCCTCGCAGCGTCGACTCCTCGCAGGAGGCCGGGCGCGCCGTCGCCCGTGCCGTCCTGTACGAGGTGGCGCTCTCCTCGTTGCGGCGGATGGCGCGCGAGCACCTGATCGCCTCCTGGGACGAGGGGCAGGGGGGTGTGGTCCGCCCGGCCGGATGACGCCGTGACCACCCGAACGGCTATATGACGGTGTGTGATCATGGCAGAGCAATCGGTGAGAAGACATGCGGCGCTCGGCACCGTGATGATGACTGTGGTTCGGGATCGCGCCTCGGCGGGATTACCGTCAGGCCGAACTCGGTCAGCGATCCGGCTGCGCGGACGTCCTATCAGACGCACGTTAGGAAAAGGGTCGTGATGCCACCGCGGCGCGTATGCCGGCGATTGTCATCCTGGGCGGGAGTGTCAATTGCCGCATTCGCGTCGCGGGTGAATTGCAAACAGTTCTGCCTTTGCCGGTCGCCGGCCACGGATGCTGATCCCGAACCACCTCATGTCCGAATGCGGTGCTGAGCCGCGGCGTCGCCGCACGGCGTCGGGCCGAAAAGGTATCGCCGCTGAAAAGGGAGACCTCTTGTCCTCGCAACCGGTCGGCGTATTGCGTCGGCTCATACCCGCGATCGCCGTCCTGCTCCTGCTGACCGGCGCCTATGGACTGGCCCGGCTGCCCTCGGCCTCGAGCGCCGACCGCGCATCGCTGGCATCGCATTTCGGATTCACCGAACTGCCGATCGCGCTGCCCGAGGGGCTGGCGTCCCGCACGGTCCGCGACGTCAATCCGCAATACGAACACATCCGGTCCTGGATCTCCTCGGTGGGCGCCGCGATCGCGGTGAACGACCTCGACGGCGGCGGCCGCGCCGACGACCTCTGCCTGGTGGACTCGCGCAGCGACGCCACGATCGTCACCCCGGCGCCCGGCACCGGCGGCACCTACCGCCCGTTTGTCCTCGACCCGGCGCCGCTGCCCGTGCACGACGCGATGGCGCCGATGGGCTGCCTGCCGGGCGACTTCAACGAGGACGGCCGGATGGACCTGCTGGTGTACTACTGGGGACGAACGCCGGTCATGTTCCTGCACCGTCCCGGGTCGGGACCACTGAGCAACGCCACGTACCAGCCGACGGAGCTCATCCCGCAGGCCACGACGCCCGGCTACCGGGGCGCGCTGTGGAACACCAACGCCGTCACCGCGGCGGACTTCGACGGCGACGGCCACGTCGACCTCGGCATCTTCAACTACTTCCCGGACACCCAGGTGCTCGATGAGCACGGCCTGGCCAACGTCCAGATGAACGACTCCATGTCGCACGCCCGCAACGCCGGCGGCGCCCACGTGATGCGCTGGACCGCGGCCACGGGCGGGGACCGCCCGTCGGTCACCTTCACCGAACAACAGGCACTCGACCCGGCCGTCGCCACCGGCTGGACCCTCGGCTCCGACACCGCGGACCTCGACGGCGACCTGCTGCCGGAGCTCTATCTCGCCAACGACTTCGGCCACGACCGCATGTTCCACAACACCTCCCGGCCCGGGCAGATCCGCTTCCAGCTCATCGACGGCGACCGCGACGCGGTGACGCCGAAGTCGCTGGTGCTGGGACACGACTCGTTCAAGGGCATGTCGGTGGAGTTCGGTGACCTGCTCGGTGCCGGCCGCTACGACGTGTTCGTCAGCAACATCACCACCTCGTGGGGGCTGGAGGAGAGCAACTTCGTCTGGCTCAACACCGCCGCGAGCCCGGCGGAGGCGAAGAAGAACCTGGCGGCCGGCGACGCGCCGTTCCGCAACAAGGCGGCGGACATGAACCTGGCCTGGTCCGGGTGGGGCTGGGACGCCAAGATGGCCGACTTCGACAACGACGGAGACGTCGAGGTGGTGCAGGCGCTCGGCTTCATCAAGGGCACCATCAACCGCTGGGCGTGGCTGCAGGAACTGGCCATGAGCAACGACCTCATGCTGCGCAACCCGGCGATGTGGCCGAAGGCCGAGCCCGGCGACGACGTCGCCGGCTCGCAGCCGTTCGCGTTCTGGGCCGCCGAGGGCAACGGCCGCTTCGCCAACATCGGCGCCGAGCTCGGCATGACCGACTCGACGCCCAGCCGCGGCGTCGCGGTGGCCGACACCGACGGCGACGGCGCCCAGGACTTCGCCGTGGCGCGTCAGTGGGGTGCACCGAACTTCTACCGCAACACCACGCCCGCGCCCGGCGACTTCCTCGGCCTGCGACTCTACCGGCCGGCGGCCGGCGGCGCGGCCGACGTCATCGGCACCCCGGCGTACGGCGCCCAGGTGCGGGTCACCACCGCCGACGGGCGCGTCCGGGTGGCGCAGGTCAACGGCGGCGGCGGTCACTCCGGCAAGCGCAGCTTCGACGTGGTCTTCGGGCTCGGTGACCACGGCGCGAAGCCGGTCACCGCCGAGATCACCTGGCGTGACCTGCAGGGCACGCCGCACACCCGGTCGCTCCCGCTCGGCACCGGCTGGCACGACCTCATGCTGACCGCCGACATCGAGGAGCTGACGACGTCATGACCACTGTGCAGCCCGCACGCACCGAGCTCCTCGGCCCGGCAGCACCGCCCGGCGGCACCGGCGCCGTGGCGCCGGCCGCACCCCCGAAGGCCAAGCCGGACCCGCGGTACCTGGCCCTGCGCAACTTCGCCATCTCGATGTCGGTCTTCAACATCCTGGGCTACGCCGTGCTGGGCTTCGAGCAGCCGTGGTCCTGGCCGTTCTTCGCGCTGGCGATCGGCTATTCGGCCGAGATCCTCATCGAGGCCATCACCGCCAAGGTTCACAACCGGGCCCCCGCGTACGCCGGCAACGGCTTCCGCGGCTGGTTCACCTTCCTGCTGCCGGCGCACATCACCGCGCTGGCCGCCAACATGCTGCTCTACGCCAACGACCGGTTCTGGCCGATCGGGTTCGCGGTGCTCGTGGGCATCGGGCAGAAGACGCTGTTCCGGGCGCCGGTCAAGGGTCGCCTCCGGCACTTCATGAACCCGTCGAACCTCGGTATCTCGGCCGCCCTGCTGGTCTTCCCGTGGGTCAACGTGGCGCCGCCGTACCACTTCACCGAGAACGTACCCGCCATGATCAGCATTCTGATCCCGGTGGTCATCATCACCTCGGGCACCGTGCTCAACGCCATGCTCACCAAGAAGGTGGCGCTCATCGTCGGCTGGCTCGGCGGTTTCGTCATTCAGGCGTTGCTGCGCTGGTGGATCTGGGACGTGGCGATCTGGGGTGCCCTGATCCCGATGACGGGCGTCGCATTCGTCTTGTTCACCAACTACATGATCACTGACCCGGGGACCACGCCGTCGCGTGCTCGGAACCAATTCATGTTCGGTTCCGGCGTGGCCATGGTCTATGGCTTGCTGTTGGTCTTCAATATCGTTTACACGTTGTTCTTCGCGGTGACCATCGTCTGTCTGATCCGCGGGATAAGCCTGTGGGTCCTGTGGTGGCGCGAGCGTCGTGACGCGTCCGTGGCGCCCGCCGCGGAGGCGCCCGCAGTGGCTCTCGCCGGGGCCGCCGCTGCCCGCTGATACCGCACGCCACCTGCGACGATATTGATCGTTTCTGGCCGGTCCGGAACTCTCCGGACCGGCCAGGAGTGTGTCGCGGGCCGGGTGCGCGGACCGGCCGGCCCGTCGCCTCCGGCCCTCTCGCAACATGCGGTATTGAGGGCAATCTCTGAGATGCCCGGCGGGTCGGGTACCGAGAAGATTACCCGAGTCAACGCATCGCTAAAACGAGCGTTCAGTAAACGGAATTAACTCGACTTTAGCCCGATTCGCCGGTGAACAACGCATCCTGACGCTGGGGGAGAATTGATGGTTAGTCACTTCGAGAATGCCGTCGTACGCGCCGTGGAAATGATGCGCGCCAACATGGGCGAACCGGTCACTGTGGACGACATGGCCCGGGCGGCGATGTTCAGCAAGTTTCACTTCACCCGGATCTTCCAGCGGGTCACCGGGATCTCCCCGGGCCGGTTCCTGTCCGCGATGCGCCTGCAGGAGGCCAAGGACCTGCTGCTGTCCACGAGCATGAACGTGGCCGACATCAGTGTCCACGTCGGCTACAACAGCGTGGGCACCTTCAGCTCCCGCTTCACCCGCAGCGTCGGGGTTCCCCCGACCGAGTACCGCCGCAGCCGCGGCGTCAGCCACCTGGTGCTCAGCGGCGATCCCGAGGAGAGCAGCTCCGAACGCGCCGCCGGCGTGGTGTCGGGCTACATCTCCGTGCCGTCCGCCGCGGAGGTCGACATCACCTTCATCGGCCTGTTCAACACCTGGGTGCCCGAGGGCCGGCCGATCCGCTGCGCCATCCAGCGCGGCGCCGGGCGCTTCATCCTCGACAAGGTCCCGGACGGGATCTGGTACCTGCTCTGCCAGGGTGTCGTCAAGGACGCACCCGAGCCCGGCCCCGACAGCGTGACCCCGCCCGCCCTGCGCGTCGGCAACTTCGGCCCGATCCGCATCCACGACGGCAACGCGGTCCACGCCAACGTCCGGCTGCGCACCGCCCGGGTGTACGACCCGCCGCTGCTGCTCGCCCTGCCCGACGCGCGCACCGTGACCCCGATCCGCCCGCACCGCCGGCACGCCGGGCTCGTCGGCCACGCCGCGTGAGCCGGCCCTCGCGCCCCACCCGGTCGCGGCGGCGTGCCGCGCACCGGCCGATCCCGCTTCAAGGAGGCATCTGATGACCCAGGAACCACCCACGCATCCGGAACTGGTCCGGCGCGCGTGCGAGCTCGTGCCGCTGATCCAGAAGTTCGCCGGCTGGTCGGAGGAGAACCGGCGGGCGCACGACGAGGTCATCAACGCGATGACGGACGCCGGCATCTTCCGGATGCGGACCCCGGCCCGCTACGGCGGCTACGAGAGTGACACCCGGACCCTCGCCGCCGTCGCCACCGAGCTTGCGCGAGGCGACGGCTCGGCGGCGTGGGTGGCCTCCGTCCACTGGATCCCGACCTGGATCGCCTCGCAGTTCCCCGCCGAGGTCCAGGCCGAGATCTTCGCCGATCCGGACGTGCGGATCTGCGGCACGCTCAGCCCGACCGCGATGGCCGCGCCCGCACCGGGCGGCGTGGTGGTCAACGGCAAGTGGGGCTTCATCACCGGCGCGCCGCACAGCCAGTGGCAGGAGATCATCGCGGTCCTGGTGGAACCCGACCGCGAGCCGGCGCCGATCGTGGCGCTGGTGCCGATGTCCGACCTGCAGATCGTCGACGACTGGCAGACCTCGGGGCTGCGCGGCACCGGCAGCGTCAGCACGATCGCCCAGGACGTGTTCGTGCCGCAGGCGCGCATCCTGCCCCTGGGCGCGGTCATGCAGGGCGGCACCGGCGCGGGCGGCACCGACGGGGCCATCTACCGCGCGCCCCTGCTGCCCGTGGCCTCCGCCTCATCCGCGGGCACCGCCCTCGGGCTGGCCAAGGCGGCGTACGCCACCTTCCTGGAGCGGCTCGAAGGCCGGCGCATCACCTACACCGACTACGCCAGCCAGCAGGAGGCGCCGCTGACCCACCTGCAGGTCGCCGAGGCCGCCATGAAGATCGACCAGGCCGAGTTCCACGTGCACCGGCTCACCTCGACGGTGGACAGCAAGGCCGCCCAGGCACACCCCTGGACGCTCGAGGAGCGGGTGCGGGCGCGCGCCGACATGGGTGCGGCCGTACGGCTCGCCCGCGAAGCCGTCGACGTCCTGGCCGACGCCAGCGGCGGCTCCTCCATCTTCTCCGACGTGCCCATCCAGCGCATCCGCCGCGACATCCAGGCGCTGAGCCTGCACGCGCTCATGCACCCCGACACCAACGCGGAGCTGTACGGCCGCATCCTCTGCGGCCAGCCGCCCAACACCCAGTACGTGTGACCGTCCCGCAGGCCGGTGCGCCGCGCCGGCCCCGAGCAAGGAGCAGACCATGACCAACCCCAGCGTGGCCGACCACGCCGCCGTCGCCACCCTTCCCAACCGCATCGTGCAGGCGTGGGCCGATCAGGATCCCGCCGCCTTCGCCGAGGTGTTCACCGACGACGGCACGATGATCCTGCCGGGCGTGTTCCTCCGCGGGCGCGACGAGATCCGGGCGTTCATGGGCGAGGCGTTCGCCGGGCCGTACCAGGGCACCAGGGTGACCGGCGATCCGATCGGGTTGCGCTTCCTCGATGGTGACGTCGCCATCCTGCACACCGACGGCGGTGTGCTGAGGGGCGCCGACCCGAAGGTCGCCGACGGCGACGCCGTCCGGGCCGCCTGGCTCGTGGTCAAGCAGGACGGCACGTGGCGTCTCGCCGCGTACCAGAACAGCCCGAAGTTCGCCGCCTGACGCACCTTCCGGTACCGGCCCCCCACCACGGCGGTGGGGGGCCGCGCCGGCGTGTGCGCCGGCCGCGGTCGCCGGGGCATGAAGAAGGGGACGGCCGGCAGCTCCGTCCCCTTCGCACCCACCGCCGCCAGTCATCTACCAGCAATGAGGCCCACCACCATTGGGCGCTCCGGCACCGGACCCGGTCCACCTCTGGAATGCGCCAGGCCGCCGGCCAAGGCCGCATCCGCGGAGGTGCCGCCGCCACCGCGGCGATGACAAGGTCGGGACATCGGACGCCACCGGAAGACATCGAGGACATCGTGACTGGTTACGACATCAACCGGATCCGCGGCGACTTCCCGATCCTCGGCCGCTCGATCCACGGCCAGCCCCTGGTCTACCTCGACTCGGCCAGCACCGCACAGACACCACGCCAGGTGCTCGAGGCGATGGACGCCCACCAGCGCGGTCACCACGCCAACGTCGGGCGCTCCGCGCACACGCTGGCCACCGCGGCGACGGCGGCGTACGAGGACGCCCGCGCCCAGGTGGCCGCCTTCCTCGGCGCGTCCGACCCGGACGAGGTCGTCTTCACCAAGAACGCGACCGAGGCGCTGAACCTGGTCGCCGGGGCGTTCCGCTCCCGCGGCGCGGACACCGGTGGCGATCCGCGCTTCCTGCTCGGTCCCGGCGACGAGATCGTGGTGACCGAGATGGAGCACCACTCCAACCTGCTGCCGTGGCAGCAGCTGTGCGAGCGCACCGGCGCCACGCTGCGCTGGCTGAAGCTGACCGACGACGGCCGGCTCGACCTCTCCGACCTGGACGCCGTGATCGGCCCGCGCACCCGGGTGGTGTCCTGGGTGCACATCTCCAACATCCTCGGCACCGTCAACCCGACCCAGTGCCTCGTCGCGCGGGCGCGGGCCGTCGGAGCGCTGACGGTGCTCGACGCCTCCCAGTCCGTGCCGCATCGCGCCGTCGACGTCGGCGTGCTGGACGTCGACCTGCTCGCCTTCAGCGGGCACAAGATGTGCGGCCCGACCGGCGTGGGGGTGCTGTGGGGACGCGCGGACGTGCTCGCCGCGATGCCGCCGTTGCTGACCGGCGGCGGCATGGTCGCCGACACCTCCATGACCGGCGCCGCGTTCCGGTCCGCGCCGGCGCGCTTCGAGGCCGGCACCCCGCCGATCGCGCAGGCGGTCGGCCTCGGCGCGGCGGCGCGCTACCTCACCGGGGTGGGCATGACCGCCGTCGCCCGGCACGAGCAGCGGCTGGTCGGGCACGCCGTCGACGGGCTCGCCGACGTGCCGGGGCTGCGCCTGTTCGGCCCGCCGGACCGTTCCGGGGTCATCGCGTTCGTCGTTGCGGGCGCCGACGCCCACGACGTCGGCGCCCACCTCGACCAGGCCGGAGTCCAGGTACGCGTCGGCCGGCACTGCGCCGGGCCGGTCTGCGCCCGCTTCGGGGTGCCGGCCATGGTGCGCGCCTCGGTTCACCTGTACACCACGATCGCGGACGTGGAGGCCCTGGTCAAAGGCGTCGACGCGGCCCGACGGCACCTCTGCTGAGATCGGAGTCCCGTGGCTGACATGCTGCTCATTCCCGGCGCGATGTTCGACCAGGGCTCGCCGCCGGCGGCACTGGACTGGTTGATGAGCCAGGACCAGCCGCTGCCGCGGATCTGGTTCGCCGACGAGACGCCGCAGCGGCCGGTGGTCCTCGCCCCGTACCGGATCGACCGGTACCCCGTCACCGTCGCGCAGTTCCGCGAGTTCGCCCGGGCCACGGGTTTCCGCACCGACGCGGAGGACCGCGGCTTCGGACTGGTCTACGACGAGCACGGCTGGGCCGAGCGCCCCGGGGTGCACTGGCGGGAGCCGGGCGGGCCCGGCACGGCCGGCGTCGCCGCCGACGACCATCCGGCCGTCCACATGTCCTGGCGCGACGCGAGCGCCTACGCGCAGTGGGCCGGCAAACGCCTGCCGACCGAGCCCGAGTGGGAGTACGCGGCCCGCGGCGCGGAGTTCCGGCTCTGGCCGTGGGGTGACGACTGGGACGACAAGCGCGCCAACACCGCCGAGCTGCACGCCACCAACGGACTCACCACGCTCGAGGCGTGGCAGCAGTGGTGGCACACGTTGTGCCGCCGGGACGGGCCGCTGCCACAGACCACCGCCGTCGGCAGCTTCTCCCCGCAGGGTGACAGCCCGTTCGGCTGTGCCGACATGGCCGGCAACGTCTACGAGTGGACCTCGACGCTGTCGCACCTCTACGACGAGGCGACCGTCTGCGACCCCACCGTTCGCAAGGCGATGGGCAACTACCGGGTGATCCGCGGCGGGTCGTGGATGAACCTCCGGTACCAGGTGCGCTGCAGCGAGCGCATGCACGGCGACCCGCTCGGCTGGTCAAGTTTCGCGCACGGCTTCCGTTGCGCGCAGGACGCCTGAACACCTGGAGGAAATCGTGGTGAGGATCCAAGTGCCCTCGGTCTGGAACCCGGAGGGGCGCACCGATTTTGAGGCCGACGAGGGGCCGCTGCCCGACGTCATCCGGCGCTTCGCCGAGGCGTATCCGGTGATGCGCCGCCGGCTGCTCGACGCCTCCGGCGAGCCGCTGCTCTACGTCAATGTCTGCGTCGGCGACGAGCTCATCCCTCGGCACCTGCGCCGGGACACCGTCGTGCCGGCGGGAGCGACCGTCACCATCATCGCGCCGATGGCGGGCGGGTGATGCCGGCGGTCCGCCAGATGGGCTTCGTGCGCCCGGGCCCGCCCGAGGTCCTCACCGCGTGGTCCGGCGAGCTGAAGCCGCCGGCCGCCGGCGAGGTCCTGGTACGGCTGACCGCAGCCGGGGTCAACGTCGTCGACCTGCACCAGCGCAGCGGGGCCTACCGGGTGTCGCTGCCGATGGTCCCCGGCATGGAGGGAAGCGGCACGGTGGTCCACGCCGGGCCGGGCGTCGCCGGCGTGGCCGCGGGGGACCGGGTCGCGTGGTTCGGGGTCGCGGCCTCCTACGCCAGCCACTGCCTGGTGCCGGCCGACCGGCTGCTGCCGGTGCCGGACCGGGTCAGCCTCGCCGACGCGGCGGCCGTGCTGGTGCAGGGGATGACCGCACACCTGCTCGCCACCGACGTCGTGCCGCTGGACAATTCCTCGACCTGTCTGGTGCTGGCCGCGTCCGGCGGCGTCGGCGGGCTGCTGTGCCAGCTCGCCGCCCGGGCCGGCGCCACGGTTGTCGCGGCGGTGGGCAGCGCGGACAAGGCGCACGCCGCGCGCGACGCGGGAGCCCACCACGTCGTCACCTACGGCAGCGGCGCGTTCGCCGCCGAGGTGCGCGACCTGGCCGGCGCCGTCGACGTGGTCTACGACGGCATCGGCCACGACATGATGGCCCGCGCTCTGCCGTGCCTGCGGCCGCGTGGCACGTACGTGCTCTACGGCGCGGCCGGCGGCCCCGCCGCGCCGCTGGAGCCGCAGACGCTCAGGGCACACGGGTCGCTGTTTCTGACCACGCCCTCGCTGGCGCACTACGACGACACCCGTGCGGCGGTGCTGCGCCGGGCTGCCGCCGTGTTCGCGCTGGTCGCCGACGGGACCCTGCGGGTCCGCGTGCATGCCAGCTATCCCCTCGAACAGGCCGCCGAAGCGCACCGGGCGCTCGAGTCCCGAGCCGCGATCGGCAAGATCCTGCTCGTGCCCTGAGGGTTCGTCCCCGCGACGGCGGTCCGGTGCTCACCGGGCCGCCGCCGCTTTCCCTTTTGAGAGGACGTCGTCGTGAAGGCACTCGTACTGGCGGGCGGAGCCGGCACCCGGCTGCGGCCCTTCAGCCATTCCCTGCCCAAGCAGCTGATCCCGGTGGCCAACCGGGCAGTACTGTCCTATGTGCTCGGCAACATACGCGCCGCCGGCGTGACGGAGGTCGGCATCATCGTCAGCAACGGCGCCGAGGCGATCCGCCGGGCCCTCGGTGACGGCGCGAGCCACGGACTGCGGCTCACCTATCTGACCCAGCCCGAGCCGCTCGGCCTGGCCCACGCCGTACGGGTGGCCCGGCCCTTCCTCGGCGCCGACGACTTCGTGGTCCACCTCGGCGACAACATGCTCGCCGACGGCATCGCCGAGACGGTGGCCCGGTTCCGCCGGGACCGGCCCGCCGCGTACCTGGTGGTGCAGAAGGTCGCCGATCCCCGCGCGTTCGGGGTGGTGGAGCTCGACGCCCAGGCGGGGGTACGCCGGCTCGTGGAGAAGCCGGCCGAGCCGCGCAGCGATCTCGCCCTCGTCGGGGTCTACGTCTTCACCGCGGCTCTGCACGCCGCGGTGGACGCCATCACGCCCAGCGCCCGCGGCGAGCTCGAACTCACCGACGCAGTGCAGTGGCTGGTCGACCGGGGCGCGGACGTCCGCGCCGACGAGTACGCCGGATTCTGGAAGGACGTCGGCACCGTCGCCGACGTCCTGGAGTGCAACCGGTACGTCCTGGGCGGGCAACGGGGCCGCATCGACGGCCAGGTCGACGCGCTCAGCCGGATCGGCCCGGGCGTGGTGGTGGAGGCCGGGGCGCGCGTCGTGCGGTCCCGCATCGAGGGCCCGGCCATCGTCGGCGCCGGCGCCCTGGTCGAGGACAGCCTGCTCGGTCCGCACACCGCCGTCGGCGCCGGCTGCCGGGTCCGGGGCAGCGGGGTCGCCGACTCCGTGCTGCTCGAAGGCGCGAGCGTCACCGCGGTGCCGCGGCTCGCCGAGTCGGTTCTCGGCCGGGGCGCGGTCGTGACAGGTGGCGGGTCGACCGGCCACAAGCTGGTCCTCGGCGACCACGGCGCGGTCACCCTCGATCCGTGACACGACGATGGGGCGCCCACCGGGCGCCCCATCCTCGCCGTGCGCTCAGCTCTGCAGCACCGCCTGCTGCCGTTCGCGCTGGGCCCGGGCCTCGGCGCGGTCCTTGGCCGAGCGCGACCAGCGGCGCATCGCCGGGCGCTCGACGGCCACGTAGAGCAGTTGCGCGACCAGCACGCACAGCACGTAGAGGGCCGCGACGACCAGCACCACGGCGCCGGTGCTGAACTGCTTCTGGGTGTACATGCCGACCACGCCGTTCTCGCCGTTGAGCGCGGCGTGGGCCATGAACAGCACGGTGATGTGGGTGACGAAGAACGCGTACATGCGGTCGCCGAGCCACACCATGAACCTGCTGTTGACCAGGGTGCGGTGCCCGAGCATGTCGGAGTACGCCATGGCCGGGATGAGGATGGCGATCGGGATCAGCGGGATCACCGTGTAGCCGTGGAAGATCGGCACGTCCAACGTGGCCAGATAGACGCCGGCGGTCACCAGCGCCGCGGGCAGCGCCGTGATGCCGATCCAGCGGCCGGTGAGCAGGATGCGCGCCATCAGGATGCCGAGCACGAACTCGATCGCCCGGGTGAGCGGGAAGTAGAAGCCGAACCAGTGCTGCGGCCAGGAGATGTCGGGTGCGGTCAGCGAGGGCGGCCCGTCGGGCAGGAAGTTGTGCGCCACCAGCGGCACCAGCGCCGCCAGCGCGACCATTCCCACGGCCCAGGCCCAGAGCCGGTTCGGCCGGATCTTCTTGATCAGGAAGTACAGCAGCGGGAAGACCGCGTACGCCAGCACGTCGATGTTCGCCGACCACATCGGACCGTTGAGGTTGCCGAACAGGATGTCCTGCGACGGCGACCACGCGGTCACGAGGAAGAACCCGGCAATCGCCGCGAGGGTGTTGATCGGCACCTCGGTCGGCAGCCACAGCGCCAGGATGATGAGGTAGACCACGATGTGGTTGGGGATGAGCTTGAAGAACCGGCGCCGCCAGAACTTGCCCGCCGTGTCGCCGGCGGCGGCCGTCCAGGTCACCACGAAGCCGGTGAGCACGAAGAAGAAGCCCACCCCGAAGACACCGCTGTTCGCGGCGTAGTGGATGTAGCTCATCATCGCCATCGGGTCGGCGAACAGGCCCAGCGCGATGATGTGGGTGCTGAAGACGCCGAAGCCGGCGAGAACGCGCATCCCGGTCAGCGACGGCAGTCGCTCTCCCGGGCGACCGATCGGCGCGCCGCGCCGGTCGGTGGCTGTGGTTGGTGCAGCGGTCATGGTTGTCTGCCTCCAGAAGCGAGTGCCGTGGGTGGGTGGATCACGGCCGGATGCGGCCACGGAAAGCCGTTCCGGGCGGCACGGGGCCGCCCGGAACGGCGAGGGTCCAGGTTGTGGTGGTGCCGTGGGGTTCAGCGCTGAACGGACTCGGACTGCCGGGCCGCGCCGGAGTTGCGCAGCACGCGCAGCACCATGCTCGGGCGCATCAGCGCCTCGACCGGGTCGACCAGACCGGCCGAGCGCATGAACGCCTCGGTCACGCCGGAGTCGCGGGTCGCGGCGATCTGCACCCGGTGCATGTACGCCTGCATGATCTTCCAGACCCGGGTGCGCTTGCCCTCGACGCCCGGGAAGCTCAGATTGATGCCCTCGGTCAGCCCCCAGGCCGGGTCGATGATCCGCCCGACCGTGCGGGTGAACTCCAGCGCGTCCGGAACCCGCCCGGCCCGCAGCTCGTCACGCAGCGCCAGCGCCTGCAGCGCGGCCAGGCTCTGCGCCTGGGCGAAGACCGGGTTCGGGGTGCAGACCGCGTCGCCGAGCACGAGCAGCCGTTCCGGCATCCTGGCCATCTTGTCGTAGCGGCGGCGCAGCGTCGTCGGGAAGCGGAACAGCACCGGATCGTCGATCGGCTCGGCCTCGATGATGGCCTCGTAGATCTCCGGAGCGGCGAGCGTCTTGACGAACGCGTTGAAGCCCTCCGGATCCGTCGGCGGGTGGTCACCGAGCAGCCCGTACGTGGTCAGCTCCACCAGCCCGCTGTCGGTCTTGGTGAAGATGGCGCCGCGCGGCAGCTCCGGGTTGGCCACGCAGATGATGGAGTGGTCCTTGCCGAACGGGTCGGTACGCAGCTTGTAGTGCCGCGTGACGTAGCCCAGCCCGATCTTGGAGCCTTCCTCGGCGACCCGGCCGAATCCCTTGTTCTCCAGCCAGACCGGCGTGCGGGAACCACGACCCGTGGCGTCCACGACCAGATCGGCCTCCAGGGTCTCCTCGGTGCCGCCGTCCCGGCGCTGGACCCGGGCACCCACGACCCGGGTGCCGGCGGCGTCGAACACCAGACCGGTCAGGTCGTAGCGCTGGTAGAAGGTGACGTTGCCCAGCGCCTGCACCCGTTCGCGGACGTGGTGCTCGAGGATCGGCCGGCGACAGCCCACATTGGTCAGTCCGGCGCGGACCTGCTTGAGCGGCATGCCGTTGAAGTACCAGCGCACCGTGCCCGACAGGTCCGTCTGCGGGCATCCCGCGGTGATCATCTGAGAGGTGATCTCCGGGAAGAGCTCCTCCATGGCCCGGGCGCCCCGAGCCAGCAGACCGTTGATGTGCCGCGCCTGCGGTGCCCCGCGACGTGGTTCCCGGACGCCGACGATCTCGTCGCGGTCCACGATGATGACCTCGCGGTAGGCCTCCGACAAGGCGCTGGCGGCGAACAGCCCCGTGATGCTGCCTCCCAGCACCACGACGCGGTCTCCGACTGGTTTACCCATGACGATTGACTCCCTTAGCGGTGAAGGACGATTCCGGCAGCGGCGCGTGCAGCGGGCCGATCCGGCGGGTGCTGCGGCGGTCCGGCCTGGCGGTCCGGCGATCGGGCACGAGTGGATCGTGTCAGTGGCACGACCGGCCGGGCATCTTCTGAACTGCCCACACCTGAGGTCAGCCCCAGCGGGTCCGGCCGGAGGCGGAGAGCGCCAGCAGCCACTCCGCGGTGTCGTCGAGGATGACGCTCTCCAGCCGGCAGGGGCGACGCTGGGCGTTGCGGTACCGGCTGATCAGGCCGGCCCGCTCCAGGACCCGCAGGTGCCGCCACAACGCCTGGGTGCTGATGGCGAACGACGCCGTGAGATCCGTGAGTGTCGTGTCCCCGGCGACCACGCGCCGCAGGATCTCCCGGCGGGTCGGATCCGCCAGGGCGGCGAAGATGCGGTCGAGTGCGTCGTCGGCCACGCTGCGGTACCTCCCGGTCTGCCGATCCCGTACCAGATTCGGCCGCGGCCGCGGCCCCGGGCACCTCCGGCTGTGCGCTGCCCACGCCGGTGCGAGCAGCGCATTCGTGGAGATGCGCGGCTCGCGGCCCGGGTGCCACCGTCGTGGGCGACGTCCACCAGAAACGACAGACGGAGAACCGCATGCAGCCGTTCCGCGTCACCATCCGGCAGACCGAGCTCGACGACTTGCGCCGTCGCCTGGCGCACACCCGGTACGCCCCCGACGTGCCCGGCGTCGGCTGGACCCGCGGGGTGCCGGCCGACTATCTGCGGCAGCTGGTGCAGCACTGGCTGACCAGCTACGACTGGCGGACCGCGGAGGCGCAGCTCAACCGCTACCCACAGTTCACCACGACCATCGACGGGGCCAACGTGCACTTCATGCACGTTCGCTCGCCCGAGCCCGATGCCCTGCCGCTGGTGCTGACCCACGGCTGGCCCGGCTCGATCGCCGAGTTCCTCGACGTCATCGGCCCGCTGACCGACCCCGTCGCGCACGGCGGCCGGGCCGAGGACGCGTTCCATCTGGTGATCCCGTCGATCCCGGGATTCGGCTTCTCCGGGCCGCTGACCGAGCCCGGCTGGGACATCAACCGCATCGCCGCCGCCTGGGTCGAGCTGATGGCGCGGCTGGGATACGACAGCTACGGCGCCCAGGGCGGCGACTTCGGCTCGCCGATCTCGCTCGCGGTGGGCCGCCTCGATCCCAAACGGGTCGTCGGCGTGCACTGCAACATGCTCACCGTCTTCCCCTCCGGCGACGAGGCGGAGCTCGCCGGGCTGACCGAGGCGGATCTGGCCCGGCTGGGCGGGCTGGCCCGCTTCGACGCCGACGGCTCCGGCTACCGCAAACTGCTCTCGACCCGGCCGCAGACGGTCGCGTACGCCCTCAACGACTCCCCGGCCGGCCAGCTCGCCTGGATCGTGGAACGGTTCAAGGAGTGGACCGGCGGCGCGGTGCCCGACGAGGTGATCGACCGTGACCAGCTGATCACCAACGTGATGATCTACTGGCTGACCAACACCGCGGGCTCCTCGGCGCAGCTGTACTACGAGATCACCGAGAGTCAGCGCCGGCTGACGTCCGATGCGAACGGCGACATGCTCGACGGCTACCGCGAGCAGCCCCTGACGGTGCCGCTGGGCGTGGCGGTGTTCCCCCACGACTGCTTCAACCCGGTGCGGGCCTTCGCCGACCGTGACTTCGACACCATCACGCACTGGACCGAGTTCGAGCGCGGCGGGCACTTCCCCGCCCTGGAGGTGCCTGACCTGCTGGTCAAGGACGTCCGGACGTTCTTCGCCCAGGTGCGTCGCGCCGCGGCCTGATCCCGTAGCGGCCCGCCGACCATTTCTGGCCGCGGACCGATGAGTTTCGCGCGCGGACGCCGTCTCAACAGATGCCCGGCGGATCAGCGGATCCGCCGGGCAGCGCGTGGCCGGCTCCCGCCCTCGCGCGCAAGAACACAACGACATACCCCCGGTGCCGTGCCGGATCGTGGCGGCCTCACGACGAGAGGACATAGAACGTGACCACAGAACCCTCGATGCCCATGGCGGGACGGCGGGAGTGGATAGCCCTCGCCGTGCTCTGCCTACCCACGCTGCTGACCACCGTCGACATCAGTGTCCTTGTCTTGGCACTGCCGCGGCTCAGCGCCGACCTCGGCATGGGCGCCACCCAGCAGCTCTGGGCCACCGACATCTACGGCTTCATGCTCGCCGGCTTCATCGTGCTGATGGGTACGCTCGGCGACCGGATCGGGCACCGCCGGGTGCTGGTGACCGGTGCCGGGGCGTTCATCGTCGCCTCCCTGGTCGCCGCGTATGCGAGCTCCACCTGGATCCTGCTCGGCGCGCGCGGGGTGATGGGCATCGCGGCGGCGACCGTGATGCCGTCGGTCCTCGCCCTGATCGGCCGGATGTTCCCCAATCCCGCCCAGATGGGCGCGGCGATGGGCATCTGGGGCAGCTCCATCATGCTGGGTGTCATCCTCGGCCCGGTGATCGGCGGGCTGCTGCTCGGCGCGTTCTGGTGGGGCTCGATCTTCCTGATGGGGGTGCCCATCATGGCCCTGGTCGTGGTGGTCGGCCCACGCCTGCTGCCCGACACCGCGAATCCCGAGGCCGGTGGCCTCGATGTGCTCAGCGCCGTCATGTCGCTGGCCGCGCTGCTGCCGTTCGTGTACGGGCTCAAGGAGGTCGCCCGCGCCGGCTGGGCAGCCCAGCCGGTGGGCGCCATGGTGGTCGGCCTCGCCTTCGCGGTGATGTTCGTACGGCGCCAGCGTCACCTCACCGTCCCGATGCTGGACCTGCGCCTGTTCGCGATGCCCGTGGTCGGCACCACCGTGGTGCTCGGCCTCGTGTTCGGCTTCATCATGGGCGGCACGGGGCTCATCACGACGCTCTACCTGCAGCTGGTGGAGGGTATGACGCCGGTCAAGGTGGCCGTGTGGATGTTGATCCCCTCGGTGGCCATGATTGTCGGCGGCAACCTCGGCCCCGCCCTGGCCCGCAAGTTCAAACCGGGTTACGTGCTGGCCGGCGGCATGGTCATCGCCTCGGTGGGCGCCGTGGTGATGACCCAGGTCAGCCTGGCCGGCGGCCTCAGCACACTCATCATCGGCCTGGTCATCCTCTACCTGGGTTCCAGCCCGACCGCGACTCTGGCCAACGCGGTCATGATGTCGAACGCCCCGCCGGAGAAGGCCGGCGCCGTCGGGTCGCTGTCGTCCACCGGTGGTGAGCTCGGCGTCGCCCTGGGCGTCGCGCTGCTGGGCAGCGTCGCCAGCGCGGTGTACGGCTCGGCCGTGCAGGTGCCGGCGGGCCTGCCGCCGGAGCAGGCCGTGCCCGCGGGGGAGAGCATCGCTGCGGCCGCCGCGATCGCACCCACGCTGCCCGGCCCGCTCGGTGCCGAGCTGCTCGGCACCGCCCGCGACGCGTTCACCCAGGCGCTGCACGGCGTCAACGTGATCACCGCGCTGCTGCTGCTCGGCCTCGCCGTGCTGCTCGCGCTCGGGCTGCGGTCGGTCGCCCCGATGGCGGGCCCGCCCGGCATGGGTCACGGCGCTCCGCCGGAATCTCCAGTGGACACCCCCGCCGCCGGGCCGGCAGCCGGCGTCGGCGCCGACACTCCGGGGACCGAGGTGCGTGCGGAGGATCTCCGCGACCGCGTCTAGTACCACCGGACCAGCCCTCCGGCCGCTCAGCGTGGCGCGGCCGGAGGACTGGTCCGGCTGCGCCTCCGGTCGATATCGCCGGGGCGGACAATCCCACCGCACTCGACTGAGGACAGCGCGTCGGTATACTGAGCCCTACTTTTGCGGCCGACGTGAGGAATGGCTGATGGGCAAGGTTGATAACACCGTCAACAAAACCCAGGAAGTCGACGACTTCATGGCAAAGCTCGAGCACCCGTTCGCCGAGGGCATCGAGCTGCTGAGGGCGCACATCAAGGAGACCAACGACGAGATCACCGAGCAGGTGAAATGGAAGGCGCCGTCGTTCTCCTACCGCGGTGAATACCTGACGACGTTCAACCTGTGGTCCCGCAAGGATGTCTTCCTGGTGTTTCACAACCCGCACATCATCTCCATCGACAGCGAGCACCTCACCGGTGACTACCCCGACCGCCGGCTGTTCTTCTTCACCGATCTGGCCGACGCGAAAGCCAAGAAGGCGGACGTGCGCCGGATCATCGAAGAATTGATCAAGATGATCGACAAGTGATCATCCTGCTGCACTCCTCCAAGGCGATGCGGTTCGCCGCCGACGCCGGGCATCGGCTGACGGTGCCGGCGCTGCTCGATCGCGCCCGGGTGCTCGCCGCCCAGGTGCGGGCCATGGACGTCGGGCCGCTGGCCGAGATGATGAGCGTGACCGCCGGCGTCGCCGAGAAGACGGCTGCGCAGATGGCCGAGTGGAGCGCCGACGGTCCGCAGCGGCCCGCTCTGGACTGCTTCATCGGTGACATCTACAGCGGCCTGCAGGCCAACGAGTTCACCGCGGCGGAGCGCGCCCACGCGGAGGAGAAGCTGTTCATCCTCTCCGGCATGTACGGCCTGCTGCGCCCCAGCGACGGCATCCGCCCGTACCGGCTCGAGATGGGCTACCGGCTGCCCGACCCGCGGTTCGCCAGCCTTTACAAGTTCTGGGGCGAGGCCATTGCCGCGCTGTTGCCCGGCGACGTCCCGATCGTCAATCTGGCAGCGCAGGAATACAGCCGCACGGTGACGCCGTTCGTGGCCAAGAACCGGGTCATCACACCGAAGTTCCTCACCGTGGACCCGGCCACCGGTAAAACCAAGTTCGTCGTCGTGCACGCCAAGATAGCCCGTGGCGCGTTCGCCCGGTGGCTGATCACCGAACGTATCGACAGCCCCGATCGGCTGTCCGATTTCACCCAGGTGGGCTACGAGTTGGACCGGTCGGCCAGCACGGCCGCACAACCCGTCTTCGTCGCCAAGGAATTCGGCGGAAAAGGGTTGAGCATCCGGCTGAAGTGACATCCGAGCGCATTCCCGGAGGTGCGTGGCACCGGTGATCCGGCGACGCTGGCTGAGTATTCGCCGCGGTCGTCGACGCCGGCGCCGACGTTTCAGGGAGGAACGCTCACGTGAGCCACATCGGACAGCGTGCGGTCGTACTGGGCGGAAGCATGGCGGGCATGCTGGCCGCCCGGGTGCTCGCCGAGGCCTACGACCAGGTGACGATCGTCGATCGCGACGAGATCCTCGGCATCGACGTCCCTCGCAAGGGGACACCGCACACGGTGCACGCCCACGGCCTGCACGCCCGCGGCCAGCTCATCCTCGAGGAGCTCTTCCCCGGTTTCACCGACGAACTGCGCGCAGCCGGGGTGCCGACCGGCGACCTCGGCGAGATGCGCTGGTTCTTCAACGGCCGCCGCATCCAGCCCGCGCACACCGGCCTCGTCTCGGTGACCGCGCCCCGCCCGGTGCTGGAGAACCACGTCCGTGAGCGGGTTGCCCAGCTGACCAATGTGACTTTCCTGCAGCAGTGCGATGTCCTCGGCCTCGAGGCCACCGACGACCACGAGCAGATCACCGGGGTACGGGTGCAGCGCCGCGCCGCGGGCGCCGTGCCCGAGACACTCGACGCCGACCTGGTCGTGGACGCCACCGGCCGCGGCTCCCGCACGCCGGCCTGGCTCGAGGAACTGGGCTACCAGCGCCCGGAGGAGGAACGGGTCAAGGTCGGCCTCGCCTACACCACCCGGCACTACCGGCTGCGCCCGGAGATGTTCGACGGCGTGCAGTCGATCAACCCGGTGGCGTCTCCGGCCCACCCACGCGGCGCGTTCTTCGGCCAGGTGGGCCCGGACACCTGCATCCTGTCGCTGACCGGGGTGCTCGGCGACCATCCGCCCACCGATCCGGCGGCGTTCCTGGAGTTCGTCCGCTCGCTGCCGGTGCCGGACGTCTACGAGGCCGTCCGGGACGCGGAACCGCTGGACGATCCGGTGTCCTTCAAGTTCCCGGCGAGCGTACGCCGCCGCTACGAGCGGCTGCTGCGCTTCCCGGCCCGGCTGCTCGTGACCGGCGACGCGTTCTGCAGCTTCAACCCGGTCTACGGCCAGGGCATGAGCGTGGCGGCGCTCGAGGCGATGACCCTGCGCGAGCACCTGCGCCGGGGGGTGACACCGGACCCGCTGCGGGTGCTGGCCGACATGTCCCGCGCCGTGGACACCCCGTGGGACATCTCCGCGGGCGGTGACCTCGATTTCCCCGGCGTGCAGGGCGAACGAACCCTGAAGGTCCTGGTCGGCAACGCCTACATGGCCCGCCTGCAGTACGCGGCCACCAAGGACGCGAAGGTCACCGAGGGCTTCATGCGGGTGGCCGGGCTCATCGACCCGCCGGAGGCCCTGATGCGACCGGCGATGATGTGGCGGGTGCTCCGCCACGCCCTGCGCCGCCCCAGCCCGGGAACGTCGTGGCTGGCCGACGGCGACCGACCCGACCCCGTGGCCGCACGGCCCACTGCCTGACCCGCCGCGGCCGGTCGCATCCGCTCCGCACCTCCAGCCAGGTCCCGCACCTCGCACCCGTCCTGACACCTCCGGCCCGGCCCTGCCCGTCGGACCCCCGGGCGGGCCGAGGCCTGGACAGGAAAGGACGCCATGTCCCTCACTCAGGAACCACGACTCCATCCGGCACCCTTGGATCCCCGCTCACCCCTGTCCCGGCTTCGCCGCCTGCTCGATCGTGACTCCGTGCTGGCGTTGCACGCCCCCGACGACAGCGGAGCGCTCGCGGTGACCGGCACCGTGGCCGGCCGGCCGGTCGTCGCGTACGCCACCGACCCGACGGTCAAGGGCGGTGCGCTGGGGGCGGCCGGGTGCCGGCACATCGTCGGTGCCATCACCGAAGCGGTCGCGCGGCGGGTCCCGGTGGTCGGGCTGTGGCAGTCCGGCGGCGCCCGCCTCGCCGACGGGGTGGCGTCCCTGGACGGTGTCGGCCGGATCTTCGCCGCGATGACGGCAGCATCGGGACAGATCCCGCAGCTGTCCGTGGTGCTGGGTCCGGCGGCCGGGGCGGCGGCCTACGGACCGGCGCTCACCGACATCATCGTCACCACCGCCGAGGCCCGGATGTTCGTCACCGGCCCGGAGGTGATCCGCCAGGTCACCGGCGAGGACATCGAGATGGAGGCGCTGGGCGGCCCCCAGGTGCACGACCGCAAGTCCGGCGTCGCCCATGTGCACGCCGGCACCGAGGCCGAGGCGTACGTCCGTACCCGCGCCATCATCACCCTGCTCGGCGATCCGGGGGTGTTCGACCTGGACACCGTGCCTCGGCACGGCGACCTGCGCGAGGTCCTGCCGGCCAGCAGCCGCAGCGCGTACAACGTGAAAGACCTGATCGGCGCGGTGCTGGATCCGACCGGGTTCGAGGAACTGCAGCCGCGATGGGCGCCGAACGTGGTCATCGGCTTCGGCCGGCTCGCCGGGCACACCGTCGGGGTGGTGGGGAACAACCCGCTGCGCAAGGGCGGCTGTCTCGACGCGCTGGGCGCCGAGAAGGCGGCCCGCTTCGTGCGCCTGTGCGACTCGCTCGGCGTGCCGTTGCTGGTGCTCGTCGACGTGCCCGGCTACCTGCCCGGCGTGGAGCAGGAGTGGGCCGGCGTGATCCGCCGGGGCGCGAAGCTGCTGCATGCCTTCGCCGAGGCGAGGGTGCCCCGGGTCAGCTTGATCACCCGCAAGGCGTACGGCGGCGCGTTCATCGCGATGAACTCCCGCGCGTTGGGCGCCACGGCGGTGCTGGCCTGGCCGGACGCGGAGGTGGCGGTGATGGGCGCGGACGCGGCCGTGGGTGTGCTGCATCGTCGCCGGTTGAGCGCCGCCCCGGCCGACGATCGCGAGGCGCTGCGGGCCGAACTGGTCGAGCAGCACCGGGCCACCGCGGGCGGCGTGCAGCGCGCCGTCGCGCTCGGAGTGGTGGACGAGGTCATCGACCCCGCGCTGACCCGCGGGTGCCTGGCGCGGACCCTGGCCACGGCGCCGGCGCGTCGGGGAAGCCACACCAACATCCCCTTGTGACCAGGAGGCGGGACCCATGTTTCGACATTGGTGTCCGGATCACCGATGACTTTCCCCGCGGGCCGTCGTCCTTACAGGTAGACGGCTGAGGCCGGCCGGGGTTCGCGGCCGGCGGGATTCCATATCGATGAGGTGGACCGGTGACGGTGATCGAGAAGAACGACGTGGCAGTAGCGGCGCGGGCTGGTGACATCTGGAAGGTGTACGGCAGCGGCGCGGCGGAGGTGACCGCCCTGCGCGGCGTGACCGCTGAGTTCGGGCGCCAGCAGTTCACGGCCATCATGGGCCCGTCAGGCAGCGGGAAGTCGACGCTCATGCACTGCCTGGCGGGCCTCGACGTCGCCACCAAGGGCACGGTGCACATCGGCGACACCGAGCTCAGCGGCCAGAGCGACAAGGCGCTGACCCGGCTGCGCCGTGACAAGATCGGGTTCATCTTCCAGCAGTTCAATCTGTTGCCGACGCTGAGCGCGGCGGAGAACATCCGCCTGCCCCTCGACATCGCGGGCACCAAGCCGGACCCGCAATGGTGGGACACGGTGATCGACACGGTCGGCCTGCGCGACCGGCTGTCCCACCGGCCGAGCCAGCTCTCCGGCGGTCAGCAGCAGCGGGTGGCGTGCGCCCGCGCCCTCATCACCCGCCCGGAGGTCATCTTCGCCGACGAGCCGACCGGCAACCTGGACTCCCGCTCCGGCGCCGAGCTGCTCACCTTCCTCCAGCTCAGCGTCCGCGAGCACGGCCAGACCATCGTCATGGTCACCCACGACGCGGTCGCGGCGAGCTACGCCGACCGGGTGGTCTTCCTCGCCGACGGCCAGATCGTCTCCGAGCTGGACAACCCGACCGCCGACGCGGTGCTGGACACCATGAAGCGCCTCGACGCGCTGGTCGCCGCACCGCGGCAGAGCGACGAGAACGTGACTGCACCCGCGGCGGTCCGCTGATGCTGCGCTCCACACTCAAGAGCCTGCTGGCCCGCAAGCTGCGGCTGGTCCTGTCCGGGATCGCGGTGGTCCTGGGCGTGATGTCCGTGTCGGGCTCCTTCGTGCTCACCGACACCCTCAGCCGCTCCTTCGACGCCCTGTTCTCCGACGTCTACTCCACGACCGACGTCGGTGTGCTCGCCAAGCCGAAGGTCTCCGTCGCCACGGTCGACGGCGTGGAGGTCCCCGGCACCATCCCCGCCGCGATCCTCGACAAGGTGCGTTCGGTGCCGGGCGTGGCCACCGCGACCGGCCGGGTCGCCGGCGACGGCGCCCGGGTGATCGGCGCCGACGGCAAGGTGCTCGCCAGCGTCGGCACGCCGCGGCTGGGCATCAACTGGGTCGGCGAGGACGACCTGGTCAAGCTCACCGCCGGGCGCGGGCCGAACGCGGACGGGGAGGTCGCCGTCAACGCCGCGGTGGCCAAGGCCGCCAAGCTCAACGTCGGTGACCAGGTCGGCGTGCTGACCCTGTCGCCGAAGCAGCAGTTCACCGTGGTCGGCGTCTTCGGCTACAGCGGCGACCGGGACAGCCTCGGCGGCGTGCAGGAGGTGGCGTTCACCGAGCCGGTGGCGCAGAAGCTGATGCTCGGTCAGTCCGGTCTCTACAGCGAGATCCGGGTCGCGGCCGCCGACGGCACCACCCCGGCGCAGCTGCGCGACGGCGTGGCCGCCGCGGTGGGAGCCGACTACTCCGTGCTGACCGGCGACCAGCTCAGCGAGGAAGCCGCCGGTGACCTCCAGACCGGGCTGGCGTTCTTCAACAGCATTCTGCTCGGCTTCGCCGCCGTGGCGCTGTTCGTCGGCATCTTTCTCATCCTCAACACCTTCTCCATCATCGTGGCGCAGCGCACCCGTGAGCTGGCCCTGATGCGCGCCCTGGGCGCGAACCGGCGCCAGCTCATCGGTTCGGTGCTGATCGAGGCCCTGGTGATCGGCTTCGTCGCCGCCGTGGTCGGGCTGATCCTCGGCGTCGGTGTCGGGGCGGCCCTGGCGTCGGCCTTCAGCGCGTTCAGCGGTGGCCTCGAGCTCGCCGGCGTCGGAGTGCCGCCCAGCGCCGTGATCAGCGCTCTGGTGGTGGGCGTCCTGGTGACGATGATCGCGGCCGTACTCCCGGCCCTGCGCGCTTCGCGCATCCCGCCGGTGGCCGCAATGCAGGACGTGGCCAACCCGGACCGGCCGCTCACCAGGATCACGATTGCCGGCGGGGTGGTCACCGCGCTCGGCGTGATCCTGCTCGGCATGGGTCTCGTGGCGGCCACCGGCGACAGCGTGCTGCCGACGATCATGGGTGGCGTGCTGGTGACCTTCATCGGGATCGCCATGCTGACCCCGCTGATCAGCAAGCCGGTGGTTTCCGTGCTCGGCCGGATCTTCGCCTGGTCGTTGCCGGGACGCCTGGGCCGGCTCAACGCCGGCCGGAACCCGCGCCGCACGGCCATCACCGCCGCCGCGCTGATGGTCGGCATCGCGTTGGTCACCGGCGTCACCGTGACGATCGAGTCGACCAAGAGCAGCCTGGCCGGCAAGGCCGAGGACACCGTTCGGGCGCAGCTGGTGATCAGCGGCGACCAGAACCCGTCCTGGCCCCCGTCGTTCGACGCCTCCGTGCTGGATCGGGCCGCCGCGCTCCCCGGCGTGCGCGGTGCGGCCGGCCTGTCGTACGACCTGGCCGAGGTCAACGGGGAACGCCGCCCGGTCAACGCAGCGACCGACCTCGCCCGCCTCGCCGACGTGTACGGGGCTGTCCCGGCCGCCGGCACGCTGACGACTCTCGGCGCCGACCAGGCCGTGATGAGCGCGCAGGAGGCGGCAGACCGCGGGGTCAGTGTGGGCCAGACCGTCAGCGTGCAGCTCTCCCGGGGGCCGGTGCACCAGTACACGCTGGTGGGCACGTACGAGGAGGACACGCTGCCGGCCGCCTATGTGCTGCCGGCCGCGGCCAGCGCCGACTTCGGCAATCCCCAGCCGATCTACGGCTTCATCCGGCTGACCGACGGCGTGCCGGTGGCCCAGGTCCTGCCGCAGGTGCAGGCGCTGCTCGCCGACAGCCCGGAGGTCTCGGCCGCCGACCGCAGCGTCTTCATCGAGCAGCAGACCAGCGGCTTCGACCAGATCATCATGATGATCCAGCTGCTGCTGGCGCTGGCCATCCTGATCGCGGTGCTGGGCGTGGTCAACACCCTGGCGTTGTCGATGCTGGAACGCACCCGGGAGCTCGGGCTGCTGCGGGCCGTGGGCCTGAGCCGGGCGCAGACGATGCGGATGGTGACCGTGGAAGCGGTGGTCATCAGCGTGTTCGGCGCGCTGCTCGGCGTGGTGGTCGGGGCACTGCTCGGCACCGCGGTGGTGCAGGCTCTCGACGGCGAGGGCATCACCGAGCTGGTCCTGCCCTGGGGCCAGATGATCACGTACCTGCTGGTCGCCGGGCTTGTCGGTGTTGTCGCCGCCGTCCTGCCGGCGATCCGGACCGCGCGCCTGAACGTCCTGGGGGCCATCTCCCACGATTGATCGGCGCGCAGGGACTGTGGCCGGGACCCCCGCCCGGCCGCAGTCCCGCCGGCGAATCCGCGGGCGGCGCCCACGGCGACAAACGGGAGGACGCACGGTGGATACCGCGAATTGCTGTGCCGCGATTCGCGGTCCCTCTGTGCGGTCCTGCGACAGCGAATTCGCCCCGGGCCGACCGGCGTCAGCGGCTCAATCCGCAGGCCCGAGCCGGACGCGGCTGAAGGTGAGCGCCGCGACCTGGGGCCCCGCCGGCAAACCCGATACCACCCGTGAGGAAGGCACACGATGAAGTTCATGCTGCTGATCTACAGTTCGACCGGAGCCGGGGATGCCACGGCGTGGCTCGAGCAGAATCAGCGGTCGAAGGGTCGCGCGGCTCTGGTGGACGAGCTTTTCGACTCGGGCGAATACATCGACGGCAACCTGCTGGCGTCCCTGGACCGATCCCGCACGGTGCGGGTGGAGAACGCTCGCACAGCGACGGACGGACCGTACCTCGAGGCCGAGGCATACCTGGCCGGCTACGACGTCGTCGACTGCGAGGACCTCCACCGGGCCGAAACCATCGCGGCCCGGCTGTCCGAGGCGACCTCGTGCGCCGTGGAGATCCGACCGGTCATGCATTTCGGCACAGACCTGGTGACCGGCACGTAGCCCGAGATCCGGTTCGGTGGCTGGGTGTCGGCACGCCCGCCGGGAGTACGTCATTCGCCCGGGGCGTCCTCGGGCTCCCAGCGCAGCAGGTCGCCCGGCTGGCACTCGAGGACCTGGCAGAGGGCGTCGAGCGTCGTGAAGCGCACCGCCTTGGCGCGGCGGTTCTTGAGCACCGCCAGGTTGGCGGGCGTGATCCCGATGCGGTCGGCGAGCTCACCCACCGACATCTTCCGCCTGGCAAGCATCACGTCGATGTCAACGGCGATCGGCATCAGATGACCTCGTCCAGGTCGGCCCGCAGCCGCGCCGCTTCGACCTCGCGCGTGACGGCCTTGGCGAGCAGGATCCGCAACACGCGCACGATGAGCGCGACCCCGAGGATGGCAACGCCGACCCCGCCCATGATGAGGGTGACGCCCGGATCGTCCCGCTGGTCCGGTGCGTTGACGGCTGTGACCGTGAACCAGACGAGGGCAGCCGCCACGATCGCGCCGGTCATGACGTCCACGTACCGGAAGGCGGCGGGCGAGAACACGGTGTCGCGTTGCACCATCGTCACCAGCCGCCATACGCAGAGCAGGGCGACCTGGACCGACACCAGGCCCAGGACCGTGATCACCCGCAGGGGAGTCAGCGGGAGCGACCCGTCCTCGGGATCGTTACCGCTGATCAACATCCACAGCATCAAGACCTGGACGAACACGGTGCCGGCAAACACGATCACGAGCACGGCGCGGAGCGCATGCACTGTCAGCTTTCCCATGGCTCATCTTTCTATCGAGTGACGATGTGAATCTATCGAAATTCGATAGCTCGAAGCAAGGGGTGCGGGGTTTCCTGGCCTTCGAGGCGGCCGGCCGCGCCGACGGCCAACCGGGGCACACCGATCACGCCAAGTGCCGCTGCCCGGTGTTGGTCGGGAGCATCTGTTGATGCTGGTCACGAGGGAACGGCCCGGTGGTGACGAAACGGCGGCGCCGCTGGGCGGTCCTGCCGTGCGGCTGCTGCTGGGCCTGCCAGGATCGGAGGAAGTCCGACGTGGACGTCGCAGGGTGCGCGGCGTGGCGGGTCGTCCGTTCCGGCAGACACCCCCGTCACGACGTCGGCGGGTCCGCCGGCCGGGCTCGCTGCGGGAGGATCGTCTCGTGCCGGGCCAGCATCGCCACGCACTCGGCGATCTTCCGGGTGCGCGTCTCGGCCCGCTTGACGGCATTGACCCGGTTGATCAGGGCGAAGCGGTTGGTCCTGGTGAGCACGTCGAACATCGCCTGCGCCGCCGGGTCGGCGGCGATCGCGGCGCGCAGGTCGGCCGGCACCTCCGCTTCCGAGGTCGGCGCGTAGGCGGCCGTCCACCGCCCGTCGGCCTTCGCGGCGTCCACCGCGGCGCGGCCGGCGGGCAGCATCAGGCCGGCCGCCTCCAGCCGGGCCACGTTGGCGACGTTGCGTTGGGACCAGACGCTGCGGGGCCGGCGCGGGGTGAGCCGTCTCCAGGAACTCCCCTCGTCGCGCTTGCGGGCCTGCCCGTCGATCCAGCCGAAACACAGGGCCTCGTCGACCGCCTGCTGCCAGGTCAGCGTGGTGACGGAGCCGCCCTTCCTGGTCAGGGCGAGCCACACGCCAGGGGAGGCGGTGTGGTTGTCCAGCAGCCACGCGCGCAGCGCCGCGCCGTCGGCCACGATCAACTCGTCCAGTTCGGTTCCTGCCACCACCGCAGGCTATTACTGCGACCCGGTGTCGTGACCCGCAGGCTTGGCCTTCTGCGGGTAGATCGTCTCGTGGCGGGCCAGCATGGCGACGAACTCGCCGATCTTTCGCTCGCGGGTCTGCGCCCGTTTGACGGCATTGACGCGGTAGATGAGCGCGAACCGGTTGGTCTTGGTGAGCACGTCGAACATGGCCTGGGCGGCCGGGACCGCGGCGATGGCGGCGAGGAGGTCGGCCGGCGCCTCGGCTTCCGACGGCGGAGCGTAGGCCGTCGCCCACCGCCCGTCCGCTTTCGCGGCGTCCACCACGGCGCGGCCCGGGGGCAGCATTCGCCCCTGTGCTTCCAGCCGGGCCACGTTGGCGATGTTGCGTTGTGACCAGGCGCTGCGGGTTCTGCGCGGGGTGAACCGGATCCACGAGGTCTCCTGATCCCGTTTCCGGGTCTGCCCGTCGATCCAGCCGAAGCACAGGGCCTCGTCGACCGCCTGCTGCCAGGTCAGCGTGGTGACCGTGCCGCCCTTCCTGGTCAGGGCCAGCCAGACGCCGGGCGACGTGGCGTGGTGGGCCGACAACCACGCGCGCAGCGCCTCGGCGTCCGCGACGATCAACTCCTCCAGCTCGGCGCTCGCCATGACGGCAGGTTAACCGACGCGACCCCGGCCGCGGCCCCTGCCCGTCGGCCGCCCGGACCCGCCGGAGAGCGAGCGAGCTCCGGAGCCGGCTGGACGCCGGATGTCAGTATCGGCGGATGTCTGCGCCGCCGTCACCGAGCAAACCGTCTGTGCGGAGCGTTCTGGCGGGTGCGGCCGCGTGCGGCGTCGTCAGCGGCGGCGCCTGCCTGGCCGTGTTCGCGATGCTGAGTGAGGATCAGGTCGAGGGTCCGTACGACGGCGGGGACGCGACGATCGGGGTCTTCGGCGCCCCGCTGGTGGCCGGCGGGGCAGCGCTTGTCATCGCCATGATGTGCCGGAGCCGGCCCTTGTCCGATCTGCCGGCGCGGGTCGGGCACACCGTGGTGCCGTTCGGGATCTGGTTGTCGGCCCTGCTCGGTATCGCCGGTGCGGGCGGTGAGCGCAACAACGGGGAGACCGGCGTGCTGTGGGCGGTGACGGCGTTCCTCGCGCATCTGCTCGTCGCTTCGGTGGCCGTCGCCGGCTCGGCCGGGCGGCGTGCCCTCGCGGCTCTCGTGCTGGTCGCGGTGTGCGGGGCTGCGGCCGGGGTGACGGTGGCCGGGCAACACCGCTGGCGCACTCAGCAGTTCACCCGCGTCGGCGTGCCGACGTACGTGCCAGACGTTCCGGGGTACCGGCTCACCGGCGCCTACGCCGGGAGGAGCGCGGTGAGCCTGCTGTTGGAGGCTGACGCCGCGCCCGGCTCGGGTCCTGAGCGCATCAACGTGTGGATCAGCCGATCGGCGGCGGACAAGATTCGCTGCCGACCGGGCAGCGATGAGCGGTGGGTGCTGCGCACCGCCGGCACGCCCGGTCGTTTGTCCTTCTGCCTCCCGGAGGGTGGTGCGCTGGTCATGATGCCGGGATACCCGCCGACGAGCATCGAGGGCCTGTTGCCGTCCGTGCGGCTCCGCAAGGTGGATGCGAGCGAGCTGGCCTCGTATCCCGACGGCGGCGCCGAACACGAGGCTGACTGACGCAAAGGGGACCTGGCCGGGAAACGTGTCGCACGGGCAGGATCCGGTGTCATCCGGGCACACCTCGGGCGGGTTCTGAACCGATAGCCGCCGGCGGGAGTATCCAGGGGAGAAATCCATGGTGGACACCGTCCTGCCCCGAATGAGGTCCTATGCGGAGAAAACCGAGGTCTATCCGTTCGAAGATCATCATGGTTCTGCTGGTGCCCGTGACGGCGCTGACCGCACTGTGGACCGTGACCGTGTACGCGTCGATCTCTGACGCGGCGGCGCTGAGGAACACCCACCGCACGCGGGACAACGTCAGCCTGCCGTGTGACAAGGTGGTGGCGGCTCTGCAGGCCGAGCGCAGTCTGTCCGTCGAGACATTGGCGGCAGGCGACGGGGCGACCGCGCTCCGTGCTCAACGGGCGACCACCGACGCGGCGTTCACCGAGTTCCGCGACCTCTCCCGGCGCTACCGGGGCAGCGGCATCTCCGCCGACATCACCCGAGCCCGGATCGGTGACCTGCTCGCGACCCGCGACTCCCTGGTCCTGTTGCGGACCCAGGTCGACGCCCGGGGCGCCCCGCGGGCAGCGGCCCTGAGCGGGTACACCAGCATCATCAGCTATGCCTTCAGCGTGTCCACGGCGGCTGCCGCCTCCAGCGATCCGCTGGTGGAACGGGTGATGCGTACCTCGGTCGCCCTGCGCCGGACCGGCGAGCTGCTCCACCAGCAGGACGCCCTGCTGACCGGCGTGCTGACCGCGGGCCGGTTCGACGCGGGGGAGTACCAGCAGCTGATCGAGATCGTCGGGGCGTTGCGGTTCCAGATCCCGGTCGCCGGCTCCACCCTGCCGGGGCCGGACCAGGCCGCCTTCAAGAGCATGCTCAGCGGCCCCAACTTCGCGGCCCTGCGCGCTGCCGAGGATCGCATCCTCGCCGGCGGCGGGCCCGGTGGGCGGGTGTCGACCTCCCTCGCGGTGTGGAAGGCGACCTTCAGCCCGGCGGTCCGTCAGCTGTACGACTTCCTCGGCAACGGCTACGACAAGGTCGTCGCGTTCGCAAACGCGGAGCGCAACCGGATCGTGTTCCGGTTCGCCCTCTCCGGCGTCCTGGGCCTGCTCGCCATCCTGACCTCGCTGGTGCTGTCGATCCGCATCGGCGGTTCCGCCGTGCGGCGGCTGTCCCTGCTGCGCACGGCGGCAACGGACCTCGCCCACCGGCGGCTGCCCGAGATGGTGCTGCGGCTGCGCGCGGGCGAGCCGGTCGAACCGGGTGACACCACCTTGCGCCGGTCCCTGGGTGACGATGAGATCGCGGAAGTCGGTGCCGCGCTGAGCGAGGTGCAGCAGAGTGCGATCGACTCGGCCGCGAACGAGGCCGCCCTGCGCTACGACATGAACAAGGCCCTCGTGAACATCGCACGCCGCAACCAGACGCTGATTGCCCGGCAGCTCGAGGCACTCGCCCGCACGCCCGGCGGGGGCGGCGCCGACAACCGGGCGACCGAACGGGTCGAGCAGCTGGCCGTCCAGATGCGCCGGCATGCCGAACACCTCGTGATTCTCGCCGGCTCCGCGCGCAGCCGGCGCGGACTCGGCCCGGAGCCGCTGGCCACGATCATCACCCGGGCGGCGGGTGAGGTGGAGCACGCGGAGCGCATCGAGATCGGTGCGGTGGCGGCCGTGGAGGTGCCCGAGCCGGCCGTCGCCGACATCGGCCATCTGCTCGCCGAGCTGTTGGAGAACGGCACCACCTTCTCCCCGCCGGGGACCCTGGTGCGTGTCACGGCGGAGCTTGTTCCGGACGGGGTCATGGTCGAGATCGAGGACCAGGGCCTGGGTATGTCCGCGTCGGTGCTGGACGAGACCAACCGCAGGCTGGCCGTTCCGCAGGAGTTCGACCCCGCCAGGAGCGCCCGGCTCGGCCTCTACGTGGTCGCGTTCCTGGCCGCTCAGCGGGGGATCCGGGTCGTGCTGCGGCCCTCGCGGCTGCGGGGAATCACCGCGACGGTGACGATTCCGGCCGCGCTGGCCGTCCCCACGTCCGCGCCCGCGCCGCCGTCGGCCGCGGGCGCCCGCCGCTCCGACGCGGCCAAGCTGGTGGGAATGGTCACGCGGGCCGGCCGGGTCCCGTGAGCCGCCGACCCGGGACGGTGCTCGGCTGAATGCCGTTTCTTGTGCAGAGCCGCTCGAATTCCGGCGTGCAGACCGCGTTGCGGCCGACGAAGCCCTCGCCGATGACCTCACCGACGGTTGACCTGGTGATCAGTTTGGCGCCGACGTGGAGCCAGCATGAAACCCGACCACCCCGGCGGTATGGCCCGGTGCGATCGAGGCCTGCACGACAAGGGCCGCGGCGCCGATGCTCGCGGCGTCGCGTGGCCGCGCGGACAACTCGACCGCGATCTCGTGGCGGTTCCGGGAGTGTGCTGTCCGGGCCAGGTGGACGCGCAGCCGACGGGTGTAGATGGAGCCGGCGACCGCCATACCCGGGCCGGTGAGGACGATCCGGCCGAGGTCGAGCAGATTCATCATCGACGTCACCGCCACGCTGAGGTGTCCGGCTGCCCGGTCGATGATGGCGAAGGCCTCCGCGTCGCCGCCGACCGCGGCCCGAGCGAGCGCGTCGTACGCCGACAGGACCGGCCCGTCCAGGCGCAGGCGACCGGCCAGGCCCGGATCCGCCCGGGCCGCCTCGACGGTGGCGGTCGTCGAGGCGTACCGCTCCACACACCCCCGGTTGCCGCACGGGCACGGGTGGCCGTCGTACCGGATGGAGAGGTGTCCGAGCTCGCCCGCGTCGAAGCTGGCGCCGCGGAACAGCGCGCCACCGACGACCAGGCCGGCGCCGATCCCGGTGGACAGGTAGACGCTGCCGAACGTCTGCTCCCGGGACACCCGCCGGCTCCAGAACTCACCCAGCGCGGCGGCCGCCGCGTCGTTCTCGACCAGGACCGTGACCTTCAGGCGCTCCGCCAGGTCGGCCCGGACCGCGCCCCACTCCGGATAGGCCGGCCCGGTCCCCGGCTGCGCGGTCGGGGCCACGATGGCCAGCCCCTCGATGCGGTCGCCGGGCAGCTCGAGGTCGGCCGTGAAGTCACGGAAGCGCGCTGCCAGCAGATCGGGCCAGTCCGAGCCGTCGAGCGGCACCACCTCACGGCCGACCACCCCGCCGGTGAGGTCGACGGCCACGCAGGTCATCGACTCCGGCCCGAGCTCGAACCCGATGCCGAAGCGGTGCGCGGGCTTGATGGCGAGCAGCTTGCGGGGCTTGCCGCGCACCGAGCTGGCCAGGCCGGTCTCGTCGATGACGCCGTCGGCGATGAGGTCCCGGACGATGGTCGAGATCAACGGCTGGGTCAGGCCGGTCAGCTCGGCCAGCTCCACCCGGCTGACCACCTGGGCGGAGCGGATCACATCCACGATCAACGCACGGCTGCCCGGACCGGCTGCTGGCGTTTCACGACGTGCCATGGCGGTACGGTATCCCCTGGACGAAGGGAACTGGAGGCTCGGTGACGCAGGCGCAGCGGAGGGTCGGCCTGGTGCTGGCACGTGCCTCCAAGGTGCTCGGCGAGGAGCCCTACTACCACGAGTTCGTCGAAGGGCTGGAGCGCGTGCTCACCCCGGCCGGGGTCTCCGTGCTGGTCAAGGTCGTCATCGACCGGCAGGCGGAGACCGAGACTTACGAGCGATGGGCCGAGCGGGGCCGGGTGGACGGCATCGTGCTCGTTGATCTGGCCCCGGACGACGACCGGGTCGCGCTGGTGAACCGGCTCGGGCTGCCCGCGGTGGTGATCGGCGCGCCGTCGACGGCCTCGGGCCTGCCGACGGTCTGGACCGACGACGCCGGCTTCGCCCGGGAGGCGATCCGGTTTCTGGCCGAGCGGGGACATGTGGCGATCGGGCACGTCAGCGGTCCGCTGACGTTCGTGCACACCCAGCTGCGCCGGGAGGGCGCGCAGGCGGAGGCCGAGGCGCGAGGCGTGCGGCTGCTGCACGCGGAGGGTGACTACTCGTACGAGTCCGGCCGCGCCGCGATCGGGGAGATCCTCGGGGCGGGGCCGACGGCGATCGTCTGCGACAACGACGTGATGGCGCTCGCCGTGCTGGACGCGCTGCGCGAGAAGGGACTGGCCGTGCCGGCCGACATCTCGGTGGTGGCCTGGGACGATTCCGCACAGTGCCAGTTGGCCGTGCCGGCCCTGTCGGCGATGAGCCACGACGTGGGCCGCATCGGCGAGCTCGCGGCGGGCGCCATGCTCGACGCGATGGGCGGGGCCCCTCCCGCCGTGTACCAGGCGCCGGCCGCTCACATCGTCGTGCGCGACAGCACCCGCTGAGGAAGGCTGAATCGCCGGAAGAACCGCCACATGAGCTCGTTCGCGCCGATCTCCTGAGTGACGGTGCCGGTGCCGTTGTCGATCGGCGTGCCCGGCCAGCGGTTCCGGCAGAACGCCGTCCGGGCGTGCGCGCGGACGGCGTTCCGGTGGTGCCGTGGTCAGGGAATGCTGAACTCGCCCCGGTTGAGGACGCGCGGGTGGAAGTAGCCGGCCTGGATCTCGGCGTTGGAGTTGTTCCCGCGCAGCTGTTCGGACCAGATCATGAAGTAGGCCCACCTCGTCTGACCGGTCAGCAGCGCCGCGTTCGGCACCTTGCCCATCTCGGCGATCGCGATCGGCTTACCGGCCGCGATCGACTGCATCTGCGAGTAGTCCGACGACGAGGGGTAGTTCTTGTACCAGACGTCGAGCGACACCACGTCGACGTAGTTGCTGCCGGGGTAGTAGTTCGACCAGCCGCCGGCCGGGTTGTCCTGCACGTTCCAGACCCAGATCAGGTTGTCCAGGCCCTGGCTGTCGAAGTAGTCCCGCATCTGCTGGTAGATCTTCGCGCCGCCGTTGGTGCCGGGGCGCGCGCCCCACCAGTTCCAGCTCTCGTTCATCTCGTGGAAGGGCCGCCAGAGCACCGGGACGCCGGCGTCCTTGAGCTGCTTCAGGTACGGCACGACGGCCGCCATCCGGCTGCGCCAGGTGTTGTTCAGCGCGGTGCCGCCGGTGACGATCTGCTGGAACTGCGCGTTCGTGATGCTGGTTTTGACGCCGCCGTCGAATTCGCAGGTGGCGCCGACGGTCGGCGAGCAGGCGTGCCAGGTGAGGGCGACCAGGGAGCCGGCGGCCCACTGGGCCTTGGCCTCGTTGATCACGGCTTGCCGGTTGGCGACGTCCGCCGAGCGGAACATCATGTCGCCGCCCCACAGCCCCGGCCACTGACCGGTGACGCTGTACGCCTGCTGGGTGTACTGCCGGGGCGAACTGGCGGGTTCCTTGTTGTGCTGCCCGGAGATGATGCTCGTCCCGGTGATCGAGCGCAGGCGATTGAGGACGGCCGACTTACCGGCGGCGGGGAACGCCTGGGCGGGGCCGGCCGACTGCACCGCGGCGGCGGTCAGCAGCAGCATCGCCAGGGCCGTGCAGGCCGCGGTGACGGCCCGAGGGGATCGGGTGGCTCTCATTGGAGATGGTCTCCTCACGAGATGGGAAGGGGGACTGACGTGGGCCAGCATGGAACCCTCGTTGCAGGCGTGTCAACAGTAAATTACTAATTTAAGGAAAACGCGGGCACCGGGCCGCGCCGGCGCTAGCCGGCCAGTTCGGGGGTGTGGCCAGGGGCGATGGAGGCCTGCACCATCAGGACCGCGGCGCCGATGCCGGCGGCGTCGCGCGGCTGGGCGGAGAGTTCGACGGACACCCGGTGCCGGTGCCGGTTGTGTGCGGTCCGGGCGAGGTGGGTGCGCAGACGGCGGGCATAGATCGATCCGGCCACGGCCACGCCGGGCCCGGTGAGCACCAGCCGGCCGAGGTCGAGGAGGTTGACCATGGAGGTGACCGCCACGCTCAGGTATTCGGCGGCCTGGTCCAGCACCTCGTGGGCGTCCGGGTCGCCGCTGACCGCGGCCCGGGCGACGGCATCGTAGGCGCTGGAGTCGTTGCCCTGCAGGGCGAGCCGGGTCCGCAGCCCGGGGTGCTCGCGGGCGGCGCGCACGGTGGCGTGGGTGGACGCGTACTGCTGCACGCAGCCCCGATTTCCGCATGGGCACGGTCGGCCGTCGTAGTGGATGGACACGTGGCCCAGTTCGCCCGCGCCGAAGCTCGCACCGCGGAACAGCGCGCCGCCGAAGACAAAACCCGCGCCGATCCCGGTGGCGAGGTAGACGCATCCGAAGGCCTGCTCGCGCGGCACCCGGCGGCTCCAGAACTCGCCGAGGGCCGCGGCTGCCGAGTCGTTCTCCACCAGCACCGGCACGCCGATCCGGGTCATCAGGTCGGCCCGCAGCCCGGTCAGCTCGGCAGTGGTGTCGGGCAGGCCGGGCACGGCGGTCGGCGCGACGAGCGCCAGGCCCTCGATGCGGTCCTGCGGCAGGTCCAGGCTCGCCGTGAAGTCGTCGAACCGCTCGGCGAGCCGATCGGCCGGCCAGATCTCGTCCGGCAGCCGGGGGAGGGCCTCGCGGCCGATCACCCCGCCGGTGAGGTCGATCGCGACGCAGGTGACCGTGTCCGGTCCGAAGTGGAATCCGATGCCGAACCGGTTGGCCGGGTTGATGGCGATGAGCTTGCGGGGTCTGCCCTGGGCCGAGTCGGTCGAGCCGATCTCGTGGATGATGCCGTCGGCGATGAGGTCCCGCACGATGTTGGAGATCGACGGCTGGGTGAGGCCGGTGCGGTCGGTCAGCTCGCCCCGGCTGATGGTCACCGCGGAACGGATGACGTCGACGATCAGGGCGCGGCTGCCCGGTCCTGCCGCGGGCGATTCTCGACGGGCCATGGCGGGTGATGTTCTCCGGTCTCGTGCCGTGGGCGGGAGGGCCCGCTCAGCCGATACCGTACCCGGCCGGCGGGTGCCGCCCCTCTTACGGTCAGATAAATTAGTAATCTAACCTTGACATCGCCGTAACGCCCGTCTCATGCTGGCCCCTCACCGGGCGGTGCCACACCCGCCTTCACGGAGTCAGCAGGACGGATATCGGCATGATCAATAGAAGGCAGTTCATCGGTTTCGGCGCCGCCGCCACCCTCGCCCTGGTCGCCGGGTGCACCGGCGGGGCGAGCGACGACCCGGGGGAAGCCGGCGATTTCTCCGGCGAGGTCAAGGGCGCCATCACGGTCCTGACGAACCGGACCGACCTGGTGAACACGACGCTGCCCGGGTACGCCGAGAAGTTCGAGGCCAAGTACCCCGGCACGAAGGTCACGTTCGAGGGCGTGACGAACTACGAGGACGACGTCACCACCCAGCTCAGCGGAGGCGAGTACGGCGACGTGCTGCTGATTCCGAGCACGGTCGCCCTCGACCAGTACGGCCAGTTCTTCTCCCCGCTCGGCACCGTCGAGGAGCTCAAGGCGAAGTACCGGTTCGTCGACCAGGGTGCGTACGAGGGCAAGGCGTACGGGCTGTCGCTGGGCGGCATCGCCAAGGGGTTTGTCATCAACAAGCGGATCTGGGCCCAGGCCGGCATCACCACGCCGCCGAAGACGCCGGAGGAGTTCCTCGCGGGACTCAAGGCCATCGCCGACAAGACCGACGCCGTGCCGTACTACACGAACTACAAGGACGGCTGGCCGCTGAGCGAGTGGAACAACCACCGGGCCGTGCTCGCCGATCCGAAGATCAACGACACCTTCCCGACGGACCCCAGCCCCTGGCAGCCGGGCAAGATCCAGTACCTCACCGACAGCCTGCTCTTCGACGTGGTCCAGCAGAAGCTCAGTGAGAAGGACCCGCTGACCACCAACTGGGAGGCGGCCAAGCCGCTGATCGCCACCGGGAAGATCGGCACCATGCTGCTCGGCTCCTGGGCCGTTCCGCAGATGCAGGAAGCTGCCGAGACGTCCAAGGCGAACCCCGACGACATCGGCTTCTGGCCGTTCCCGTACCAGGCCGGCGGCACGTTCCACGCCGCCGTCGACGGCGACAAGCTGGCCGCGGTCAGCAAGAACTCCAAGAACAAGGCGACCGCCAGGGCCTGGCTCGACTGGTTCGTCAACGAGTCCGGCTTCGCCACCGACCAGCAGGCCATCCCGCCGGCCGTGGACCAGGCGCTGCCCGCGGGCCTGCAGGCCTTCACCGCCACCGGTGTCGAGCTGGTGGAGGTCCCGGCGGCGACGACCAACGCCGGCAAGGAAGACGAGATCATCAAGGAGTCGGAGATCGACCTGAAGGGCAACATCTACCGGCAGAAGCTGGTGGACATCGCCCGGGGCGCCGCCAAGGGTGACAAGGAGTCGTACTTCGCCGAGCTGAACAAGCGCTGGGGTGCCGCCCAGTCCCAGGTCATGAAGTGACCGTCTGGCGTCGGCAGTCGCCCTGGCTCTATCTCGTCCCCGCGCTGGCGTTGCTGATCGTGTTCACCTATGTGCCGGTCGGGAACATGATCTGGTACAGCTTCCACAAGTGGGACGGCCTGGACGTCACCATGGACCCGGTCGGTCTCGACAACTACGTGCGGGTGTTCACCGACGAGCGGTACTGGCGGGTCTTCCTGGTCAGCCTCTACTACTTCGTGGCGTCGTTCGCGCAGATCGCCATCGCGCTCTACTTCGCCGTCGTGCTGTCGTTCGAGGTGCGGTTCCGCAACCTGTTCAAGGGCATCCTGTTCTTCCCGTACCTGCTCAACGGCGTCGCGGTCGGCTTCGTCTTCCTCTACCTGTTCCAGCCCGACGGCACGCTCGACACGGTGCTGCGGCTGATCGGGCTGGGCGGGCACACCCAGCTCTGGCTGGGAGACCCGGACATCGCCAACCTCTCGCTGGCCGGCACGTCGGTGTGGCGGTTCACCGGGCTCAACTTCGTGCTCTTCCTCGGGGCGATCCAGTCGATCCCCGGGGACATCTACGAGGCGGCCGACATCGACGGCGCCAACCGCTGGCACCAGTTCCGCTACATCATCGCGCCGGGCATCCGGCGGATCATCAGCCTCTCCTTCATCCTGGCGATCTCCGGCAGCCTGGCGGTCTTCGAGATCCCGTTCATCATGACCGGCGGTGCGAACGGGACCCGCACCTTCGTCGTGCAGGCGTACCAGACGGCCTTCCAGTTCCGGCAGATCGGGCTCGCCTCCGCGATGGCGGTCGTGCTGCTCGCCGTGGTCCTGACGCTCACCTGGATCCAACGCAAAGTGCTGCCCGACGACGAGGTGAACCTGTCATGAGGATCGTCGCGAGCTCCGCCAAGTACGCCTCGCTGGTGCTGGCGTCGATCATCGTCGTCGTGCCGCTCGTGGTCGTCCTGTTCGCCTCCTTCAAGACGCACACCGAATACAGCACGACCGGTCCGCTCACCCCGCCGCGGAACTGGTTCAACCTCGACAACTTCGCCACCGCCTGGACCGACGGCAACATGCTGCGCGGCTTCTGGAACACCTCGATCATCCTGGCGGTCTCGCTGACCGGCACCGTGTTCGTGGGCACCCTGGCCGCGTACGCGATCAGCCGTTTCGCCTTCCCGTTCAAGCGCCTGGTCCTCGGCCTGTTCCTGGTCGCCGCGCTCGTGCCCGGCGTCACCACCCAGGTGGCGACCTACCAGATCGTCAAGTCGATGGGCCTGGTCAACACCTCGTGGTCGGCCATCGTCCTGTTCATGGGCACGGACATCGTGTCGATCTACATCTTCATCCAGTTCATGCAGTCGATCCCGCAGAGCGTGGACCAGGCCGCGATGATCGACGGCGCGTCCCGGTTCACCATCTACCGCAAGATCATTTTGCCGCTGATGAAGCCGGCCATCGCCACCGTGGTGATCATCAAGGGCATCGCGGTCTACAACGAGTTCTACATCCCGTTCCTCTACCTGCGCTCGCCCGACCTCAACGTCATCTCGACCGCGCTGTTCCGCTTCAAGGGCCCCTACGGAGCGCAGTGGGAGACGATCGCCGCCTGCACCATGATCGTCATCCTGCCCACCGTGGTGATCTTCCTGATGCTCCAGCGCTTCATCTACCACGGCATCACCGCCGGAGCGACGAAATGAGAATCCGATGACCTTTGCCGAAGACCTCGGCGGCGCCTGGAACCTGCGGGTCGACGTTCAGGGCGCGCCTTCCGACCAGGCGCGAGCGCTCATCGGCGTCACGGTGCCGGCGGCCGTACCCGGATGCGTGCACACCGACCTGATGAACGACGATCGGCTCGCCGATCCGTTCCTGAACGACAACGAGACCGCGGTCGCCTGGGTGGGCCGGACCGACTGGGTCTACGGCCGCGACATCTCGTGGACCGGGCCCGAGCATGAGCGCGTCGATCTGGTCTTCGAGGGGCTCGACACGGTCGCGGCCATCGAGGTCGATGGTGTCGCCCTCGACTCGACCCGCAACATGCACCGCACCTACCGCTACGACGTCACCTCGCTCGTGGACGCCACCCCACGACCGCTCCAGGTGCGCTTCACCTCCGCGTACACCGAGGCGGAACGCGTCCGCGACGCCCTCGGGCCGCGGCCCAACGCCTACCCCGAGCCGTTCCAGTTCATCCGCAAGATGGCCTGCAGCTTCGGCTGGGACTGGGGACCGACGCTGGTCACCGCCGGCATCTGGCGGCCGGTACGGCTGGAAGCCTGGAGCACCGCGCGACTGGCCACCGTGCGCCCCCTGGCGACGTACGCGGCCGGCGCCGGCCGGCTCGACCTGACCATCGAGGTGGAACGCACCGGGGCGCGGCCGCTGAGCGCCGAGGTGCTGCTCGACGGCCGGACGATCGCGACCGTGGAGATCCCGGCGAACGACACCGCCGTACGGGTGGTGCTGCCGGTTGCCGCGGTGACGCCGTGGGCACCGCGCGGCCACGGCGACCCGGCGCTGTACGACCTGACCGTCGAACTCACCGACGACCGCGGCACCGACCTGGACAGCTGGCAGCGGCGGACCGGCTTCCGCACCGTGGAGATCGACCGGGCCGACGGCGCGTTCGTGTTCCGCCTCAACGGATCGCCGGTGCTGGTCAAGGGTGTCAACTGGATCCCCGACGACATCTTCCCGGCCCGGATGACCCGCGCCCGCTACGAGCGACGGCTGCGCGAGGCGGCCGACGCGGGCGTCAACCTGATCCGGGTCTGGGGCGGCGGCCTGTACGAGAGCCGCGACTTCTACGAGGTGTGCGACGAACTCGGGCTGATGGTGTGGCAGGACTTCCTGTTCGCCTGCGCCTGCTACCCCGAGGAGGAGCCGTTGTCCTCCGAGGTGGTGGCCGAGGCCCGCGACAACGTCAGCCGGCTCGCCCCGCACCCCAGCCTGATCACCTGGAACGGCAACAACGAGAACCTGTGGCTGCACGAGGCCATGGACTGGGCCGACGCGCCCGGCGGGGAGCTGACCTGGGGCGAGCGGTACTACCTGGAGACGCTGCCGGCGATCGTCGCCGAGCTTGACCCGTCCCGGCCCTACCAGGCGGGCAGCCCCTGGTCGGGCTCGTGGGAGCACGAACCCAACGACACGGACCACCAGACGTTCCACTCGTGGGAGGTGTGGAACCGCGAGGACTACGGCAACTACCGCGCCTCGACGCCTCGCTTCGTGGCCGAGTTCGGCTGGCAGGCGCCACCGGCCTGGACCACGCTGCGCGACGCGGTCTCCGACGAGCCGATGCTGCCCGACTCGCCCGGCGTGCTGCACCACCAGAAGGCCGACGACGGCAACGGCAAGCTGGCCCGTGGCCTGGCACCGCACTTCCCGGCGCCCCGCAGCACCGAGGCCTGGCACTACCTGACCCAGCTCAACCAGGTACGGGCCATCCGCACCGGCATCGAGCACTGGCGGTCGCACTGGCCACACACCGCCGGGACCATCCTGTGGCAGCTCAACGACCTGTGGCCGGTGACCTCCTGGGCGGCGATCGACGGAGCGGGGCGCTACAAGCCGCTCTACTTCGCCCTGCGCGAGCTGCACGCCGATCGCGCCTTGACCATCCAGCCCCGCGAGGGCGGCCTCGTGGTGGCCGTCGGAAACGACCACCCGGAGGAGTGGACCGGCATTGTGCTCATCGAGCGCCGCGACACCGGCGGCGCGGTGCAGGCCACCTCGGTCATGCCGGTGTCGGTCGCCGCGCGGTCCGTGGCGCTGGTGCCGGTGCCGCCCGACGTGGCCCGGTGCGCCGATCCGGCATCGGAACTGCTGGTCGCACGGCTGGGGGACGCCCGCGCGCTGTGGTTCGCGACGGCGGACCGGGACTTCGCGTACGACGATGCGGGACTCACCGTGGACGTGGACACCGTCCCCGGCGGGCTCGACGTGCACGTGCACTCGGTCGGCCTGGCCCGCGACGTCCTGCTGCAACCCGATCGTGTGCACCCCCTCGCCGTGGTCGACCGGGGCTTCGTCGACCTGCTCCCCGGCGAGTCCACCGTGTTCCGCGTGCGCGCACCGATCGACCTGGACGCCGGACTGATCAAGGCGCCGTGGGTGCTCACCGACCTGGCAACGGTGCTGCGCGGGCACGGGGGTGGGCGATGAACTACGTGCGCCTCCTGCGAGTCGCCACGATCGCCCTCACGATGGTGACGACCGCGGTTGTCGGTCCCGGCGCTGCCGCCGGTCACGGTACGTCCGGATCATGGACGTCGCTCAACCACCGTTTCGTGACCCGGGACGGCGCCGAGCTGCGGGTGGGCGACCGGCAGTTCCGCTTCGCCGGCACCAACATCTACTGGCTCGGGCTCGACGAGAACGTCGGCGGGGTGGACTATCCCACCTACTTCCGGATCCGGGACGCGCTCGACACCGCCAAGGCGATGGGGATGACCGTCGTCCGCTCGCACCTGCTGGCCTCGACGGGACATCCGAAGACGCTGCTGCCCGGCAAGGACGCCGGCTTCAACGACGAGGCGTTCCGGACCATCGACTACGCGATCGCGTACGCCGGCCGGATCGGCGTCCGGCTCATCCTCCCGCTGACCGACAACTGGGCGTACTACCACGGCGGGCACGCGGACTTCACGCAGCCGTACGGGCTCCCGGACTCCGCCTTCTACACCGATCCGCGGGTCATCGCCGACTATCAGGCGTACGCCTCGCACGCCATGCACCGGGTCAACGCGCTCACCGGCAAGCGGTACCTGGACGATCCCACCATCATGGCGTGGGAACTCGGCAACGAGCTCGAGGGCATGACGCCCGAGTGGATCAACGCCAACGCCGCGACCTTCGCCGCGTGGGCGCCGCGCCAGCTCATCGCCGCGGGCCGCCGGTTCGACATCGACCCCGACACCCTGGCCGCCGCCGACGTCGACATCGTCGACGTGCACTACTACCCGCCGACGGCGGCAAAGGTGCGGGCGGACGCCGCCACGGTCGCCGCGGCCGGAAAGGTCTACATCGCGGGGGAGTACGCCTCGACAGCCGCGAGCAGCGCGCTCCTCGACCCGCTGGTGGCGGACCGCACCGTCACCGGCATGCTGTCCTGGTCGCTGTTCGGGCACCACGACCGCTCGGGCTTCGTGCCGCACGACGACGGTTTCACCTTCCACTACCCCGGTGACGACGAGCGGATGGTCGCGGCGAACCAGGCGCAGCTCGCGTTCGCCAGGGCCCTGGGCGGCTCGGTGGCGACAGAACCGGTTGGCACTCCGCTGATCACCGCGATCGACAAGCGCGGCGGGCTCAACGTCCTGCGGTGGCGGGGCGCCGCCGGCGCCGGTGGCTACCGCGTCGAACGCTCGCGGTCGGCACACGGCCCCTGGCGGCCGGCGCACAGCGGGTTGCTCTCGGACAACAACACACCGTGGACCGACCTCACCGCTCCCGGCGACGCCTGGTACCGCGTCGTGGCGGTCAACGCGGGCCGGACCGGGCCCCGATCGGAGCCGCAGGACGCGGGCGCCACCGAAACCGTGCTGACCGACCCGATGGAGACGTTCGCGCTCACCGACAGCCACGCCGGGGTGGAGATCCGGCCGAGCGGGGCGGGCCACGCGGTCGCCCGCCCGACGGGCCCGGCCGGGTCCTCGATCAGCTGGCACCGCACCGGGCTGCGCCGGGTCCGGTTCGAGGCGGTCGCGGCGCAGCGCCCGGACCTCGCGGTGCAGGTCTCGGACGACGGGGCGACCTGGCGTACGGTGCGCACGCGGGTCCAGCGAGGAGAACGGGTCGCCGACGGCACCCGGTTCACGATCACGGCGACCGTGCCGGGCGTCGACGATGTGCGCGTGGTCTGGACCGGGCCGGCCGCGGAGCGGGGTCGCACCGGCGTGCACCGGGCCACCTTGTGGGCCGCGGATCCCGCACCGGTGACCGGCTCGCCCGCCTCCTTCGCGCTGGTGGCGCCCGCCGCGGGGGCGACGGAGGTCATCGGGCCCCGGTCGTTCTCGTGGGCGCCCGCGGCCGGTGCGGGTTACTACACCCTCACGGTTTCCCGCCGGGCGGACCTCGGTGACCCGGTGATCAGCGCGACCGGGCTGGCGGCCACCTCCTACTCGCCGGCGCAGGGGCTCGACCCGGCCACGACGTGGTACTGGAGCGTCCGGGCGACGAACGCGGCCGGCCGGACGTCCGCCCCGCTCGGCACCTTCACGACGCGAGCTCTCCCGACGGCGCCGACGACGATCGACGACTACGATCAGTACGGCACCAGCGCCGCCCTCGGCGAGGCATACGTGCGGAACGCCGGCGGCGACGTGGTCACGCCTGCGCTGGTCGCGTCACCCGCGGGCACCGGCCAGGCCATGCGACTCGACGTGACGGCGGGCGCCGCGGCCTACGCGGGTGTCACCCGGACCTTCGCCCCGATCGATCTGTGGGGTCAGCAGGGCCTCGAGCTCACGCTGGACAGATCCGGAACGCAGGCGACGGTCTCGATCCAGTTCGTCGCGAACGGGGTCTACTGGGAGCACACCTTTGCGGCCGGGACGACGTCCGGAGTGGTCCGGGTGCCGTTCACCGCGTTCGCTCAACCGTCATGGGCGCCCAGCGGCGCCCTGGATCTCCAGAACGTCACCCAACTGTCGATCTATCTCGGAGGAGCGCACGCCGGACACCTGATCGTCGACGACGTGCGGGCGTATCCGTTCACCGCGGACGCTGGCAGCGGCCGGCCGGGCGAGGAGATCGGCATCCACACCGGCCTCCTTTCCACCGACTGCCACTGCAATTCTTCATGACTCATCGCTGCAAGCTGCCGAGAGGGTACGACACCGGGTGGCGCCGGCCCGCCGAGGGCCGGCGCCGCGGTGCCACTACAGGTAGCACCTGAACCAGTCGGCCTTGTCGTTGTCGGCGGCGCCGACGTTGGACGACTTGCTGTGGGCGCGTTCCTGCCACAGCCGCGTGTTGGTGCCGGTGAACACGTCGACGAGGCGCAGCGACTTGTTCACCACCCACGACGTCGTCTTGTCGTGGAACCCGTAGTCGTAGAGGTTCTGTCGCAGGCCGGCAGCCGTGCAGTCGCGGAAGGTCAACCTCCGCCCGTCGTTGTCGTTGTTGAACTTCTCGTGCTCGTAGAAGCAGTACGCGTTGGTCGGGCACCCCTCGACGGCGACCAGCGTCCGGTCCGACGGCGTGGCGAGATCGAGCACCACCGCGCCGCCCCGCCAGGTCACCTGGGTGGCGCCGGTCTGCTGCCCGCCGTGCTCGGCGATGATCGCGTCGATTTGCGCCTGGATGCCCGGCGCTGCGGCGTCGGCCGGTGCGGCCATGAGCGCGGTCGCGAGAATGGCGCCCGCGACCATGGCGAGCAGGCCGATGAATCGTTGGGACATGTGAATTTCCCCCCATCCACTGACTGATGATGAGGGCGACGCTAGACGGCGGATTTTGTAGTCTCCATACCGCCGGAAATTGATTCTCGCCTGCACCTCGAGACGACGAATCACCGCCGAAATACCACGTCGGTCGGATGACAGCACCACCCTGCGGCACGTCGCCTACCGCTCTCGGTTGACGCCACTTCGACGGCCACGCCCGTCGCCGCGGCCGTTGCCCGCGGTAGACCCGGCTGCCAGCCGGTCGGTCAGCAGACCGGCCATGGCGCGTACGCCGTGGCCGATCGCCCGCTCGTCGCCGGCGAGTTCGGGGCGGCGGTGGATCTCCCGGCGGAGCTCGATCAGTTCCTCGTCCAGTGCGGTCACGTGGCCAAGGTGGCGGAGCGACTACCGGTACGCAACTGGTAATCGCGGCGCCGCCGTCGAGGCCGATGGCGCAGCGAACGTTTGGCGCATGCCGATGCCGGGCAAACACGGCGGGTCTTTATCCGCACGAGCCGGAGCCCTGTGCTCCGCTGTGCCTGCAGCCCCGGACCCTGGCGCTTACCTCCCCGCGCTGAAGGCGGCAGCATGAGACAGACCATCACCAACCACTGCGCCATCACCGTGACGGCGTTCCCGGGCAGCCAGCGGGCCGACGTCCGCGTCGCCGGTGTCGTCGACGAGGGCGCGGCGCCGCTGCTGGCCGACGCCGTTCGCCGGCTCTGCGAGTGGTCTCCCCGCAGTGTCTTCGTTGACCTGGCCGCCGTCACCTGCGCCGGGCCGGAGCTCATCAGCTTCCTGGCGGTGACCCACAGCCGGATGGCCCGCTCGTCGTCCCTGGTGGTGTCCCGGGCCGCGCCGGCGATCCGCTCGGCGCTGGCGGCCGCCGGCGTGCTGAGCTTTGTGTATCTGTGTGAGAGCCGCCGGTGCTGACGCCCCGAAGCCGACTGGACCTTCGGCGCCCGCCCGGCGCCGGCCGTGCTGGACGCGGGACCCGTGGGCGAGCCGGCCGGCGGCGGTCGCCGCCGGTGGCGCACCTACGCCACCTCCACCTCCGCCCCCGGCGCAGACCCGCATCGTCGTCGACCTCCCGCACAAACATCCGGACCGCTGACACGCACCAGGCCCCGGGCTCGCGGGAAAGGGGCGCGTGGCTGCCGGTCCGGGGTCGTAGGGCCCTGCCTGCGCTTTCAGTGGTGATCGACACTGCTGGTACAGGACGGGAACGACACGGAAGGACGTCTCATGCCGACTCCAGGATTCACGCCGGGACGCTTCGCGGGACAGACGGCCGTCGTGACCGGTGCCGCCTCGGGGATCGGCCGTGCGACGGCCGTCCGGCTGGCCCGCGAAGGCGCCACGGTGGTGGCCGCGGACATCAACGACGCCTCCCTCAAGGAGCTGGCCGCCGAGTTTCCTGACCTGCGCCTCGTGACCGTCGCGGGGGATATCGCCGACGAGGACGTCGTGCGGCAGATCGTGGCCGCCGCGGCCGGACGGGTTGACGGTCTCGTCAACAACGCCGGCATCATGGATGGCTTCCTGCCTCCCGCGGAGATGGACGACGCCGTGTGGGAGCGGGTTTTCGCGGTGAACGTCACCGCCGTCATGCGGCTCACCCGCGCCGTGCTGCCGTTGATGATCGCGGCCGGGAAGGGCTCGATCGTGAACGTGTCGTCCGAGGCCAGCCTGCGCGCGTCGGCGTCGGGTGCCGCGTACACGGCTTCCAAGCACGCGGTGAACGGCTTCACCAAGAGCGTCGCCGTCTTCTACAAGGGCAGCGGGATTCGGGCCAACGCGGTGGCTCCCGGCGCGGTGGCGACCAACATCGAAGCGCCGTTCAGGTCCGGGCACGCCGCCGCGGTTCTCGGGCCGATGATGCAGACGACGGTTCCCGCCGCTGCCACCTCCGAGGAACTCGCCGCCACGATCACCTACCTGCTCAGCGACGACGCCACGAACATGAACGGCGCCATCGTGCCGTGTGACGGCGGCTGGTCGGCCATCTGAGCACGCCCTGTCGCACGCTAGCGGTAGCCACGCTGCTGGTAGTCGTCCTGGGTGGGCACGGTGCGCAGCACCGCGGTCGGGGCGTCGGCCATGCCGCCACCGCCCGCACCGTACGGAGCAGCCATCGGCGTGTCCGGGTTGCTTCTCCGGCGGATCAGCATCAGGGCGAGCGTGCCCAGACCCGCGGCGATCAGGAGCCCGCCCAGGATGGTGTACAGCAGCAGACCACTGCCGTCGTCGCCGGAGGTCCTGGCGGTGGCCGGCGGCGACACCGCGGCGAGGGCTTCCTCCGTCGCCGGCTCCTCGGTGACCGGGGGAGCGCTCGTCGCGGCCGGCGACGGCGGCGTGGTGGACGGGGCGGCCACGGCCGCCAGGGTCAGCCGTACGGTCGCGGCGGCGCCGGCGGTGCCCTGCACGGTCGAGCGGGCGGTGCGGTAGCCGTCCTTGGCCGCGACGACCGTGATGGGGCCGGCGGCGATCGGCCTGCTGCCGCTCGACCTGATCGAGAACTTGCCGCTTCTGGTGCTGGTCGCCCGGTAGTCATGCCCGGCGCTGTCCCGGACGGTCAAGGACACGCCGCCGATCGGCTTCCCGTCGGCGTCGCGGACCCGGCCGGAGACCCGGCTCACCGCGGACGACGGCTTGTCCGCGCCGCTGACGAGGATCATCTTGTGGTCGAACGCGGTCTGCGTGCCGATCCGTACGCTGACCGCGAGGTTGAGGCCGCTCTGCTCGCCGGGGCGCACCTCGGGGGCGACGACCGTGGCATCGAAGCTCTGGCTCCGGCCGGGCCTGATGTCCCGGGCCGTGGAGCATCCGGCGGTGCAGCGGAGCCCGCCGGAGACGGCCACGAAGACCTTCTCCGTACGCTGGTTGTTGTTCGTGGCCTGGAAGCGCACGCGCACCGACTCGCCGGACTGCACGCTCTCCGACGACACACTCTGGATGCGGATGGTCGGAGCGGCGGCCGCGACGGGTGCCGCGGACACCGCGAGCATCGCCCCGGCCAGCGCGATTGATGCGGCGGCTGGTACCCGCCGGGCACGTGAGCGCGTTGTCACGGAGAACCACCTTCTTCACGGCAGGCGACACCGGTCGGTGACATCGCGGGCCACTATGCCCTGTCGCGGGTGGGTTGCGCGAGCCCAGGGGGCCGTTCCGGCGTCAGTACCTGGTGTATCTGGCCCAGTCGTACCCGGCGGTCAGCCTGGTGCCCGGGTAGGTGAAGGGCCGGAGCCAGCTGTCGACGCCGATGCCGGGCCAGAGGTTCATCATGATGCGTTGCGGGTGAGTGGGCAGCGGCCCGCGCGAGCCGTTCTCCTGGTGGACGAGCGCTCCGTCGACGAACCAGTTGATGGTGCCGCCGTTCCACCACTCGAAGGCGTAGTTGTGGTAGCCGGTCGAGGCGTCGAAGCCCAGGTTGATGACGGTTTCGTGGCCGCCGACGCCGTTGGTGAAGTAGTTGAGCTGCACCTGGGTGGTGTTCTTGCCGAGGATCTCCACGTCGATCTCGTCCCAGGGCTGGCCGTCGCTGGGCCCGGTGTAGGTGAAGAACGAGGTCACGGTGCCGGGATTCCTGACGGCCTTCAGGCGTGCTTCGAAGCGGCCGTAGGAGTACAGGTCGACGGTGCGGTACTCGCCGGAGGCGTACGGCTTACCGGAGCAGCCGCCGGGGCAGGGTTGGTTGTCCAGGTGGATGCCCATGACTCCGCCGGCGACAGAGACGTGGTCGGCGCGCCAGCCGGCGTTGAACATGCCGCCGTTGCTGTAACCGTCGGCCTTGTACCAGCGGCTCGTGGCGAACGTGTCGAAGTTGTCGACGAAGCCGGCGCCGATGGCGGCCTGGGCCGGTGTGGGGCCGGTCGCTGTCACGGCGGCGACGATACCGACGATGACGGCGGCCAGCGCTGTCCGGGAGCGAGATCGAGTAGTGAGCACTGACGTCTCCAGCTCTGTGCGGAATGATTTGGAAGCGCTTCCAAGTTTCCAGATCCAGCGCTATCTATGACGAGTTTGTGACGTCCTGGTTGACCTGTCAAGGCTCGGCCGCGACCACGAGGACGTTCCAGCAGCACATATGGCTGTGATGCCGCCGCCATCCATCGTCCGGGGCGGGGCTTCCACTGTGCACCCCGAAACCTGTTCTTTACATCGATGAGCGCGAGTCGTACCTTGTGACCGGAAGCGCTTCCAACAGATGGAGAGCGCTCTCAGATGGTCTGGGGGACAGTATGCGGAGGCGGACACTACTGGGCACGGCGGCTGCCGCGGTTACGCTGGCGATCTCCGATGCCGGCGCCGCGGGAGCGGTCGTGGGCGCGTCACCGACCCGATACCTGGGTGTGTTCAGGGAAGGGGACCCCACGGCTGTCGCCGCTGCCGTCGAGAGCCTGTACGACGTCACCCCCGCCAGCGTGATGTGGTTCGACAGCTGGGCGAGCGGCCTGGCCTTCCCGGTGAAGGAGGCCAAGGCGCTGTGGCGGAGCGGCATCATGCCGCACTACACCTGGGAGCCGTGGAACACCGCTCTCGGCCCGAACGACCCCGGGCAGATCCACCTGCAGGACATCCTCGACGGCACGTGGGACGGCTACATCAGGGCCCGGGCCGGCGAGTTCGCGGCCGTACGGCGGCCGATCCTGGTCCGCTGGGGTCACGAGTTCAACGGCAACTGGTACCCGTGGGGCATCGCGAACAACAACGCCGACCCTTCGCTGTACGTGCGGGCGTACCGTCATGTCCACGACCTGACCGTGGCCGCCGGCGCGCGCAACGTGCAATGGGTGTGGGCCTACAACAACGGCTCGGCACCGGACGAGGCCTACAACGACCCGGCCGGCGCCTATCCCGGTGACAGGTATGTCGACTGGGTCGGCATCGACGGCTACAACTGGGGCTTCGGCCCGTCGTGGGACCCGGCCGGCGACCACTGGGCGAGCTTCGACGCGACCTTCGCCGCCGCGTACGCAAAAGCCCGCGCCGTCGCGCCGCACCGGCCGGTGATGCTCGGCGAGTTCGCGTCCACCGAGGACGGCGGCGACAAGGCCCAGTGGCTCAAGGACATGGACGCGACGCTGCGCTCGGGCGCTTACCCCGACCTCAAGCTGCTCACCTACTTCGACCTGACCAAGGAAGAGGCGTGGTCGCCGAGCTCGTCGCCGGCCGCGCTCGCCGCCTTCACCTCCTGGGTGCAGCGGAGGTACCTGCGCGGGCGCGGTCACGAACTGGCCCGCGTCGCCGCCGAGTGCGCCCGTTCGCGATCGTCGTCGTAGGCGCCCGCGCGCCCGGCGTCAGGCCGACTCCCGCACGACCATGTTCGTGGGCAGGATGAACGGTTCCGGCCGCCCGCCGTCGAGCAGGTCGACCAGCATGCGGGCGGCCTCGCGGCCCAGCGCCTCCACCGGTTGATGAATCGTGGTGAGCTTCGGATCGGTGTGCATCGCGATGGGCAGGTCGTCAAAACCCGTCACGGCCACGTCGCCGGGCACCGACCGGCCGGCGTCGCGCAACATCCGCAACGCCCCGGCCGCCATGTTGTCGTTCGCGGCGACCACGGCGTCCAGGTCCGGGTGCGCGTTCAGCAGCGTGCGCATCGCCGCGGCGCCACCGGCCTCCGTGAAGTCCCCGGGCTCGGTGGCGTACGGCGCGAGCCCCGCCAGCGTCAGCGCCTCGGCGTAGCCGCGACGGCGCTCCCGGCCGACCGTGGTGTCGTCGGGTCCGGTGATCATGGCGATGCGGCGGCGGCCGCCGTGCAGCAGGTGCTCGGTGGCCGCCCGGGCCCCGCCCGCGTTGTCGACCTCGACGTAGAAGGGCGGCGTCCCCCGCAGCGGCAGCCCGATGAAGACGGTGGGCAGGCCGGACTGGGCCGCGATGTCGATCAGCGCGTCGTCACCGCGCAGCGCCACCAGCATCACCCCGTCGGCTCCCCGGGTCTGCAGGAAGCTCTCCAGCCGCCGCTGGCCGTGGCCGGTCGAGGCGAGGCTCAGCATCAGGTGCAGGTCGGTCTTCTCCAGCGCGGTGCACGCGCCGACGATGATCTGCCCGAAGAACGGGTCGGCGAACACGCCCGGCCCGTCGCCGGAGACCGCCAGCACCACCACGCCGGTCTGGCGGGTCGCGAGCGCCCGCGCGGCCCGGTTCGGCGTGAACCCGAGCTCGCGGATCGCCTTCTCCACCGCGTCCCGCTTCGCGCGGCTCACGTGCGGGCCGTTGTTGATCACCCGGGAGGCCACCGTCCGGGACACCTGCGCGCGCTCGGCGACCTCGTCGAGCGTCGGCGGGCGGGGGGAGGCCGGTGCCGACATGTGGTCCCCTCCGCTCGACCTGGTTCTGGCGATCCTACGGCAGCGGGTGCCCGGACGGGCTTCCGTCGCCGCCGCGCTGGGCCGATGATCGGATGTGACGCAGGACATAGATTCCGGGGAACCGCCGGGGATGATGGTCATCGTCTAGCGGGATGTGAAAAGGAGTCACGTGGGGCCCGGCGGCGGGGCGGGTCGATGATCCGTATCTTCCGCATCGAGCTGCGCCGATCCGCTGCCCGCTGGGCGGGCTTGATGGTGCTGACGGCCAGTGCCGGGCTGCTGTACTCCGCCCGCGAGCGGTGGACCGCCGGCTACATGATCCTGGCCATGGACCAGCGGTGGTACCTCTCGTTGCTGACCGGGCTCGCGGTGGCGGCCGGAGCCTGGCAGGCCCGCCGGGAGCACGCCTCCCGGGTGACGGAGCTGTTCGCCAGCGTGCCCCGTCCGCGCGCCCACCAGGTCGTCCCGATGCTTCTGGTGTACGGCGTCGTCGCGTTCGTGGCGTATGTCGGCGCCTGGAGTCTGGCCGCGCTTCGCATCGTCGGCACGGCGGAATACCTGCCAGCCGGGGCCGTGGCGGGGGTGGTCGTGGCCGGCGCGGTGGCGGTGGTCGCCGCGGCCTGGTTCGGCCTGGTGGTCGGCCGGATGCTGCCGTCCGTCCTCACCGCCCCGGCCCTGGCGGTCGCGACCTTCGCCACCCCGCTGGTGGCGCGGGGGATCACCGGGCGCCGGGAATGGTTGAGCACCCTGCTGTTCCCGGGGTACGGCCTGGGCGGCGACTCCACCGATTTCGCGACCGTCCCCGGGCGGTTCAGCATCGCCCAGATGCTCTATCTGACCGGCCTGGCCGCCGGCGCCGCGCTGCTGTTCGCCGCAGCCCAGCACCGCGCCCGGATCGTGGCCCTGGCGCCCGCGCTGCTCGGGGCCGCCGCGGCGGTGCTGATCCTCCAGGGCGGTGCGGCCTTCGTCAGGGACCCGGTCGACCCGGCCGCCCGCGAGCTGGTCTGCACCGGCGACGCTCCGCACGTCTGCGTGGCCCGGGTGCACAGCGGCGTGCTGGACGAAGTGACGCCACCCGCCCGTGCGGCGCTCGCGAAGCTGGCCCGGCTGCCCGGCGCCCCGAGCAGGGCCGAAGAGGACCTCAGCCCCATGCGGCAGGTCGGTGAGTATCCGGACAGCATGCTCGTGCCCCTGACCATCGGCGACGACGGCCACGTCAATCACCGCGACAGACTCGAGAGCATCATGCTGGACAACGTGGGTGTTCTCCCGTTCGTCTGCCCCGACGAGGCGACCGGGCCCGACGCGGCGGTGGTGGACGCTGCGACATCCTGGCTGCTCGGCACCGCGGCCCATACCGCCCGAGCCGGGGACCTGTTGCTGACCCTGCGCGGGCTCGACGAGCAGGAAGCCGCCGCCCGGGTCGGCGCCGTCCGCCGCGCCATCCTGACCTGTTCGTCCGGCGACGACCTGCTCACCCGGCCGGCATCGTGAGGCCCGCCACGCTGGACCCGTCCCGGCGGCGGCTCTCTCCTTGACCATCTGTGTTTCAGCTTGTTTAACTGTGTCGGCATCCATCGATGTCAACGCGATTGTGGTGAGCGGTCATGGCCCTGCGTGTGCGAATCGGTGCGATGCTGGCGGCAGTGCTGGTGCTGGCGGGCTCCGCCGCGGTGGTGACCCCGGCGCGGGCCGCCGGCGGCCCGCCGGCGCTCTACCCGCCGACCGGGCCCGGAACGTCCTTCCTGGACCATCGCGCGCTGCTCGGCGACGTGCCCGAGCCCGCCTGGTACGAGGCCAACATCCCCTTCGTCGACCTGCCCGACCGGTCCATCCAGGACACCTACTACTACCGCTGGCGCACCTTCAAGGAGGCGCTCAAGTACACCGGCGGCAAGGACGGCTGGATCGTCACCGAGTTCCTCGGCCCGGTCGGTTACTCGGCGCCGTTCGGGGGCATCAACGCCGCGGCCGGCCACCACCTCTACGAGGGACGCTGGCTGCGGGACCGCCGCTACCTCGACGACTACCTGGACTACTGGCTGACCGGCTCCGGCGCCGAGGCCAAGCCCGCCACCGAGGCGCTCAACAAGAACACCACCGACTGGGCGCATCAGTACTCGTTCTGGCTCGTGGACGCCGCGGTGGCCCGTGCCGAGGTGACCGGGGACTGGCGCTTGCTCACCGAGCGGCTGCCGCAGCTGCGCCGGCAGTACGAGGGGTGGAAGAAGAGCAACTACGACCCGGCGCGGGGACTGTACTGGCAGACCCCGGTCTGGGACGCGATGGAGTACACCGCCGGGTCGTACCAGACCGCCGATCCCTACCACGGCGGTGACGGATTCCGGCCGACGCTCAACGCGTACCAGTACGGCGACGCCCGCGCGCTGGCCACGATCCTGCGCCGGGCGGGTGACGTGCGGTCCGCGCAACGGTACGAGCGGGAAGCGGCAGCGCTGCGCACCAACCTGACGAAGCTGTGGGACGGGGACTTCTACAAGCACGTCCAGCGTGACGCCACCACTCCCATCGCCGACCGGGAACTGATGGGCTACGTCCCGTGGTACTTCCACATGGCCCCGGCGGGCAACGCCCGGGCGTGGTCGCAGCTCACCGACGCGCAGGGCTTCGCGGCGCCGTTCGGGCCCACCACCACCGAGCGCCGCAGCCCCTGGTTCATGCACCAGGCTCAGGACGGTTGCTGCCGCTGGGACGGCCCGAGCTGGCCGTACGCCACCAGCCAGACCCTGACCGCGCTGGCCAACCAGCTGCTCGACTACCCGTCCCAGTCTTATGTGGACCGTGACGACTTCACCGACCTACTGCGCGGCTATGCCCTGACGCAGCGCAAGAACGGTGCGCCGTACGTGGCGGAGGCGCACCATCCGGACGAGGACCGCTGGATCTACGACGGGCGCGGGCACAGTGAGGACTACAACCACTCCACGTTCACCGACGTGGTGCTCTCCGGGCTGCTCGGCATCCGGCCCAGCGGTGGTGACCGGGTGCGGATCGCCCCGCTCGTGCCGGCCGGCTGGGACCATTTCGCGGTGGAGAACTTGTCCTACCACGGGCGCAATCTGAGCGTGCTGTGGGATCGCGACGGCACCGCGTACGGGAAGGGTCCGGGTCTGCGGGTGTGGCTCGACGGCGTCCCGGTCCTGCACCGGTCCACTCTGGACGACGTCACGCTCCGCCTCGACAGCCGGCCGCCGGCGGGCCAACCGGCCCTTGTGGACGACGCGGTGAACGTGACCGGCACCGGCTATCCGGTCGCCCGGGCGTCACACACCTGGCACGCCGACAGCCCGGCCGACGCGATCGACGGGCAGAACTTCCACCTCGACGTGCCGTCGACCCGCTGGACCTCCTACGGCTCGCCGAACGCGACCGACTGGCTGGAGGTCGACCTCGGCGCTCCCGCGGTCGTCTCGGACATCCGCGTCGACTTCTACGACGACGGCGGCGGTGTGCGTACCCCCGCGACCTTCGCGGTGCAGCATCAGCTGCCCGACGGCGACTGGGTCGAGGTGCCCGGCCAGCGCCGGGACCCGGCGACGCCGGGGGAGCGGGCGATCAACCGGATTCTCGTCGACCCGCCCGTGACCACGGACCGGCTGCGGCTGGTCACCCCGAGCCCGTCGGGCATCACCGCCGTGCAGCTCTGGCGCCGGCCCGATGCCCGGCTGCGGGTCACCCTTCCCGACACGGTCCCGGTCGGTGCGGATCAGGAGATCACGGTACGCAGTAAGGTGGCCGCCGCCGCGACCGTGGCCGACCTGCGAGTGAGCTTGCAGGTGCCCCGTGGCTGGTCCGCGCGCGCCGTCACCGCCGACCGGGCCGGCGTCCTGCGTGCCGGTGCCACCCTGACGACCACCTGGCAGGTACGCGTTCCCGCCGACGCCCGTCTCACCGACCGGCTGCCACTGCGCGCCCTCGCCAGGTCCGGCGCTTCGCCCGAGGTCAGCGCCGCGGTCGCGCCGACGGTCTACCGGTTCGACCCGGCCGACTACCCGGTGACCGTGTGGGACGACGACTTCGGCACCGACCGGCTCGCCGCGTACCGGGTCGACCGTCCGGTGGCCGAGCCCACCCCGGCGCTGGCGGTCGCGGACGGCGCCCTGACGGCCACCGCCACCTCCCGGGCGTTCGCCGTCCTCGCCGCCCCGGTCCGGGCCGCCGCGAGCGGCACGGCCGTGATCGTCACCCCGCGCGCCTTCGCCGGATCCGTGCCCGAGGACAGCCTGTTCCTGGGTCTGTCGGCGGGCGCCGGCGACAACGCCCTCGCCTGGTACAACAACTACCACCGGAGCTCGGGCGCCGACGTACGCCGCGGCGGGGTCGACCGGCCGGAGGCGACCGGCGGTTGCTGCGCCGCGGTCACCTGGTCGGCCGGGGACCGCTTCGCCGTGCTGGCCCGCTGGGGCCACCTGAGCACCTGGCACGAACACGACGGCGCCTGGACGCAGATCCACGACGCCCCGATCTCCGCCGCCGTGGACGACGCGACGCTGGCGACCTGGGCCCCCGCGCTGGGGCTGCGCCTCGACGCGGGCGTGCTGGCCGTCGACCGCCTCACCGTGGCATCCGTGCCTACTCGCTGATGTCGCGAGGCCCCGTTCCGTAGCCACGCATGGATATCATCGTCGTTTCGAGGTGGACCAGGCACCGGGATCGGGGCGCGCATGGCAGCGGAGTTCAAGCCACCTGTCTTCCCGGGGGTCCATGAGCTGCTGAAGCTGGTGCTCACGCTGCGGAAACGGCCTCGGTTCCTGCCCCGGGTGTCGGACATGGCGGTGCACGGCGACATCCCGCTGCCGCTCATCCGCCTGGTCGGGCCGGAGGAATCGGTGCACGGATTCCTCCGCGGGTTCCGTGATCTGCTGGAGAAGGCGGAGCCGCGGACGACCTATGTGCTCCTGGACGCCGAGACCGCCGTCCTCGCGTCGCCGGCCACAGCCGAGCCGCCCAAGCTGGCGCTGCTGGAACAGCTGTGTCAGCAGCTCCAGGAGGACCGGTTCTCCGCCCGGCCCAACAGCTTCCGCCGGTACCGTCTCGCCACGTTCCTCACCCGCCAGAAGCTCACCCCGTCGCGCAACCGCGACCCCCAGGCGGAGATCGTCGCGCTGCTCCGGAAATGGCGTGGCCAATCGCCGTACGTCCAGGAGGCCGCGCAGACCCAGGTGTCCGCCCAGGGTGACAGCGGGCCCAGCACCTTCGGGCTCAGCGGGGCGCTCTGGTTCGTCCGGCTCATGATCCTCAAGTGGCTCGGCCGCCGCTCGTACGGCATCGTGCCGGAGGCCCGGTGGTTCATGCGCCGCCAGACGTTCATGGTGCCGGAGCACTCCTCCGACTTCTTCGGCTTCGCGGAACGCCTCACCGCCGACCGGCTCGACGAACAGAACGCCGGGCAGCTCCACAAGCTGCTTGTGCACGCGTTCCTGGAGGATCTGCGGCAGGCGTACCGGCGGCGGCGGTTGTCGGTGCTGCCCCGGCGCCGGGGGTGGCGGCGCACGGCGTACGTGCCGGTGCTGCTCGACCACGCGAGCGAGGAGAACGGCGGCCTCCCGCTGCTGCGCCTGATCAACGACGTCCGCAACGAGACCGGCAAAGTGGACCCCCTGCTGGTCATCGCCGGGTGCCGCGACGAACCCGCGCCTGCCCCCGGCGAGGTGCCGCTGTTCGCCCCGGCCAGCGCCACCGCCTACAGCACCTGGAAGCGCGAGCTTCCCGTCCAGCGGCAGAAGCTCGCGGCCGACGCCCGGTTCCTGACCATCCACCTGCCCGAGCCACTGTCGCCGGAGGCGATCGCCCGCACCTCCGGCGAGGACCCCGACGCCTGGGCCGACCTGGACCTCGACCCGGGCAAGCCCTCCCTGCTGGCCCGGCGCGGCGTGCTGGAGGTGATCCTGGTGGCCTGCCTGGTCGCGGTCGCCGCGCTGCCCGCCGCCCGGTTGCAGGACTACTGGCAGGCCGGCTGCTCGTACCTGAAGGCGAAACCCGATGCCGGAATCGACGTGCGGCTGGCCGAGATCGCGCCCGGCGACGAGCAGTGCGTCGGCTACAGCGACAACGACAGCCAGATCTTCGGCACCAACGACCAGCTCGAGGCCGCCCAGCGGGAGATCTTCCGGCTCAACGCCGAGGCGGCCAGGATCCACGGCACGCACGGCAACCGGCCGCTGATCAGCATCATCTACTTCGGCGGCCTCACCCACGCCGGGGCCGACCTCGAAACCGACAACGCGGTCGCCGAGGAGCTGATCGGGCTCGCGATCGTGCAGCGGCAGCAGAACCTCTCGGTGACCGGCGAGCACGATCCGCTGCTCCGCGTGATCATCGCGAACGGCGGCCGCGAGATGGCCGCGGCCGACCGGGTCACCCGGGACCTGCTGATCCCGCTGGCCGAGCGGGACCCGAGCATCAAGGCCGTGGTCGGTCTGGACCGTACGGTCCAGCAGACCAGGCAGGCCATCGCCGCCCTGGGACGGGCGGCCGTGCCGACGATCGGCACCACGCTGACCGGCTCCGGGCTGGCCGCGACCTCGAAGTTCTACTTCCAGATGGTGTCCGGGAACCCGCAACAGGCCCAGCTGCTGGCCGCCTACCTCACCAGTCTCAAGGACCCGCCGGTCGACCTGTTCACCATCGTCCGCCCCGAGCCCGCCGACCAGCCCGACGACTACGTCGAAACCCTGGTGACCGAGGTCAGCAAGGCCGTCGGGAGCCGCACCGCGGTTGCGGTCGAGGTCGTCACCCTGCCCGGCGGGGACGCCCTGAAACCCTGCACCAAGCCCGATCCCCGGGCGCCCGGCGAGCGCCGGATGTACTTCTACGCCGGCCGGGAGACGGGTTATTCGAGCTTCCTGCAGAACGTCAAGGAGGACTGCGCGGTGCAGGCTCCACCGCGGATCGTCGCCGACGACGCGATCGAGCGGATAGTCGCGCAGCCCTCCTTCCGGCAGCAGAGCTTCGTGGCCGAGATGAACCTGGACTACGTCGCGCTCGGCAGCCTGGTCGTCCTCGCCGGACGCAGTTGCGCCGAGAACCGGACCCCCGCGCCGCCGCTGTCCGACAAAGGGCCGCTGGTGGAGTTCTGCGCCGGCTACTACGACCTGATCCACGACAACGCGTCCGAGTTGTACGGCCAGGCGTGGGCGGTGCCGTCATACCCGGGCGAGCGGGTGGGCATCGCCTTCGACGCGGCCGACATGGTGGTCACCGCGGCCCGGCAGGCCGGCCCGGACCGGTGGAACCGGGCCTGGCTGGCCCAGCTGTTCCGCGACCGCGAGTTCGCCCACGTGGGCGCGAGCGGGCGCATCACGTTCGCGGACTCGAGGGTGGGCGCGACCCGGAACACCGCGATCCTGCGGTTGCCGACACCGGCCGGCGCGCAGGAGGCGGCGAACACCACGCCGCGTTGTCTGTTCCTGATCGGCGAGCTGTACGGCAAAGAGGGGGTCACGCCCCAGGACAGCAACGGCTGCCCCAAAGGCTGAAGCGCACGGCACGTGCCCCCGCATCTCGGCGGCGTCGGCCGATCCGCCGACGTCGTCGACCACGAACCGCGGCCTGCAATCTCCGCAGGGCAGACGTATGGACGAGGCTGCTTGTCGCCGGAGCCAAGGTATCTTGAGTCTGGTAGCCGATCGCGTTCCGGGAGGTGGGTATGACTGTCGAGATGGTCGCGCCGGCCTGGATGCATGAGCAGGTCACGGCCGAGCAGTACGCGTCGTGGACCGAAGAGCAGTGTGCGGGCATCGAGATCGTGGATGGGATGATCCTGGTGGGTCCGAGCGCGTCCAAGCGGCACAACCGCCTGGCCCGGCTGCTGGCGAATGTCTTGGACGGTGCCGCGGGGCCGGGCTGGAACGCTGACACCGACTTCGATGTCCGGCTCCAGGACGTGCCGCTGAACAACCGTCGCCCCGACGTGACGGTGTACCGGGCGGACACCATCGACGTCACTCCGACACGACCCGAGCATGTGCTTCTTGTGGTCGAGGTGGTCTCGCCCGGGTCGGAGACGACCGACCGGATCGTCAAGGCTGATCAGTACGCGAGGGCCGGCATCCAGTTCTATTGGCGTGTGGAGCAGGCCGCCACCGGTGCGCCGCTCGTCTACACGTATGTGCTGGACCCGGCGAGTGGCCGCTACCGCGACGGCGAGATCTTCACCGGCGTCGTGAAGCTGACCGCGCCGTTCGTCGTCGAGATCGATCTCGGCCGGAGCTGATTCCGTCCCGGAGCGGGCTCGGCCGGTTGTGATCAGTTCATGCGCGGCCCGGCGCCGCTGGGGCCGAGTGGCGCGACCGCGTGGGGCGCGGACGCCGGCCGGGGTTCCTTGAGCTCGACGAAGATGCTGTGCGACGCGGTGTCGCCGATGTTCTCCCCGGTGTGCTCCTGCTCGTCCAGCCACCGGGCCTCGCCGGCGCGCAGCTCGACCTCCGCGCTGCGGTCCCCGGCGCTGACGCGGCGCCGGAAGGCGTTGAGCGTCACCATCACGCTGTCCGGGTGGGCGTGGGCGTGGGTGCGGTCGCCCGGTTCGTCGCGGTACTGCAGGACCCGCACCCGTTCGTTCTCGAAGAGGACCTGGTAGAGGGCGGGGTCGGTGACGGTCGGATCGCGGTGGCTCATCGTGTCCTCCTGGGCGGACGTTCATGGGACTCCAATCCCATGATGGGCCTACGGTACCATGAAGGGGTGACGACGCCCTACGAGTCGAGTGGCCGGACCGCGCAGAAATCCCGTACGCGGGTGGCGCTGCTCGCGGCCGCGCGGGAGCTGCTCGCCGCCGGGCTCACCCCGAAGGTTGAGGATGCCGCCGAGCGGGCGGGGGTCTCGCGCACCACCGCCTACCGCTATTTCCCCAGCCAGCGCAGTCTGTTGCTGGCCGCGCACCCGACCATCGCCCCCGACACGCTGCTGCCGGCCGATGCTCCGGCCGACGCCAAGGGTCGCCTCGACGTCGTCATGACGGAGTTCGCCCGGTACAACTTCACCTGGGAGCCGCAGCTGCGCACGTCCCTGCGGCTGTCGCTGGAGCCGGCGGCCGACCGGCCGGTGCTGCGTCAGGGGCGGGCGGTCGGCTGGCTGGCGGAGGCGCTGACGCCGCTGCGGGAGACCCACCCCCACCTCGACATCCGGCGGCTCGCCGTCGCGATCCGGTCGGCGACCGGCATCGAGACGCTGATCTGGCTGATCGACGTGGCGGGCTACAGCCGCGACGAGGCCGCCGACACCGTCCGGGCCACCGCCCAGGCCCTGCTGGCGGCGGCGATCCGCAGCCCGCTCGCTGCCGAGGTCGATCGCCGGTAGCCGACCCGGCGCTACGACCGCGTTTATCGAAGCCGGCACCGGAAACCTACGACATGTAGGTTTAAGGCTCGTCGCCGAGAAGAAGGTCCGCAGATGCTGGCTGCACCGAGCACGCTCGCCCTGGGCCCGTCGTTCCTGGATCCGGAGTGGCTGATCTCCACCTTCGGCCTGATCGGCATCCTTGCCGTTGTCTTCGCCGAGTCCGGCCTGCTGTTCGGGTTCTTCCTGCCGGGCGACTCGCTGTTGTTCACCGCGGGTCTGCTGATTGCCGACGGGACCTATCTGCACCAGCCGCTGTGGCTGATGTGCCTGCTGGTGTCGATTGCCGCCGTCGCGGGTGACCAGTTCGGCTATTTGTTCGGCCGGCGCTTCGGTCCGTCGCTGTTCAAGCGGCCTGACTCCCGGCTGTTCAAGCAGGAGAGCCTGACCAAGGCCCGGGCCTTCTTCGCCAAATACGGCGCACGGTCCATCGTGCTGGCCCGGTTCGTGCCGATCGTGCGGACCTTCACCCCGATCGTCGCCGGTGCCAGTCACATGCGTTACCGCACCTTCCTGACCTGCAACCTCATCGGCGGCACTCTGTGGGGCTGCGGAATCACGATCCTCGGTTACTTCCTGGGCCAGATCGCGTTCGTCAGGAACAACATCGAGTACATCCTCATCGGCATCGTGGTGGTCTCGGTCGTCCCGATCGGCATCGAACTGCTGCGTGCCCGGCATCGTGCCGAGGTGCGCTGACCGGCGTGTCCACTGGGCCAACGTCGCTTGCCCCTACAAAATGTGGGAGAAAGCGGCATACGGCCCATATCAGGAGAAGCAGTGCACAGATTCGGGCGAGCGGCACTCGCCGTCGGTCTCCTCGCCGCCGGCCTGCCGGCGCCGGCCGCTGCCTTACCCGGTACGGGGAGCAGGTTGCCGAAACCGGACCACGTGGTGGTCGTCATGCTGGAGAACAAGCGGTACGACGCCGTCGTCGGCCACAAGCGCACGCCTTGGGTGTCGTCGCTGGCCCGCAGGTCGGCGAACATGCTGAACTTCTATGGCGAGACCCACCCCAGCCAGCCGAACTACCTGGCCCTGTTCTCCGGTTCCCCGCAGGGCGTCACCGACAACGAGTGCCCGCACAACCTGGGTGACAGGCCCAACCTCGGCCGCGAGCTGCTCGATGGCGGGCACAGCTTCGCCGGCTACGCCGAGGGCCTGCCGAGCGTCGGCTGGCGTGGATGCGCGCATGCGAGGTACGTCCGGCGGCACAACCCCTGGGTCAACTTCAGCAATGTGCCGGCGTCGGCGAACCGGCCCTTCACGGCATTCCCGAGGGATTACCGGAAGCTGCCCACGGTCTCGTTCGTGATCCCGGACCTGTGCCACGACATGCACGACTGTCCCAAGGCTGTGGCCGATGCCTGGCTGAAGAAGGAGTTCGCGCCGTACGTGGCCTGGGCCAGGAAGCACAACAGCCTGTTCATTCTCACCTTCGACGAGGACGACAAGACCGACCACAACCACATCCCGACGATCATCGCGGGTGCCGGGGTCGTGCGTGGCCGGTACGGCGCCCATCTGAACCACTACGACCTGCTGCGCACGCTGCAACTCATGTATGGGCTCCCGCTGACCGGTGCGGCGGCGCGGCGCAAGGGATTGCCCGCGATGTGGGTCAGGTCCAGGCTCGCGCCAGCGTCACGAACTCCGTTGTCGCGACGCTGATCGTGGCGAGGCAGCCGAGGCCGACCAGGGCCGGGCCGAGCAGCAGCCGCCGCCGCGGTGCCGGAACGGGCTGGGCGAGGGCCCTGACCCGGTGCACCGCGGTGCCGCCGTTGATGCCGAGCGCGGCTGCCGGGCCCGAGTCGACCATGGCCAAGGCCGCCCGTGCAATCGCCTGGCCGGTCAGCGCCCGGTCGCCGACGGCTGCCGCGGCTTCCTCATCGGCCCAGCGTTCGACCAGGTACGTGACTGCCTCGCGGACCGGGATCAGCAGCGGGTTGACGACCGCGGCGGCCGCGGCGGCGGCCACCAGCCGGTGATGGTGATGGACGAGGTGCGCCCGTTCGTGGGCGAAGACAACCCGCCGCTCGTCCGCGTCGAGCACCCGAAGGATGCCAGTGGTGACCAGCAGGTGTCCGTGGTGACCGGGCCGCCCCGGCACGGCGACGGCCAGGGGTGCGGACCAGTCGGCGACGACCATGCCGTGGTGCGGCAGGCCCGCCGTACGCAACCGCCGGTGGGTCCCCACCCGGCGGCGCAGGCCGATCAGCAGCCGGATGCCGCCGGTCAGCAGCGCGAGGCCTGCGACCAGCGCGACCGGCCCGGGCACGGGCTCCGGTAGCTCCAGGCCGGGGTGGTTGTCCAGGGCCGACAGCGGCGGCAGGTCGTCCAGCAGGGTCAGGGCCAGCAGAACGAGCGACCAGGTGGACGAGGCGGCGGCGACGACCGCGACCGCGGTCAGGCCGCGGGCGGCGAACCCGGGAGCCCCGCGCCCGGCGATCCACCGCGCCGAGCAGGCCAGCGGCAGTGCCAGCAGCAACGGCAGGTAGACGGCGATGGTCACGGATGTCGTCCGCGTTCGGCCGCTGTCAGCAGCCGGCGCAGGTCCGCGGCGTCGGACTCGTCCAGCGATGCGGCGAACTGCTGGAGGACGGCCCGGCGGTCGGGGCGCCCGGCCAGCGCGGCGCGCATCTGCGACGCGGCGGCGGTGGCGGCGTCCTGCACGGGCCAGTAGAGGTGCCCGCGGCCGGCCCGCCGGCGTTCGACCTGACCCTTGTCGTGCAACCGGATCAGAATCGTCTGCACGGTGTTGTAGGCGAGCTCGCCGCCGACCGCGGTCTGCACCTCGGTCGCGGTCATCGGCTCGGCCCTGGCCCACAGCACGCCCATGACCTCGGCCTCCAGACTCCCCGGCGGCCGCCGCCCGTCCTTCGTCGTCACAGTCGCTGACCTCCGCCGTCAGAATAGCGGCGTTGGCGGTCCGAGCCGCAGTGCCGGGCGCGGCCTCCGAGGCGTGCCATTCCGGCTGGCGGTCAGCTCCTGCCCTGGGAGGACGGGGGTGCGGTCGTGCGCCGGGCGACGAGGGTGGGTGAGAGTTTCACCTGGGCGGTGGGCCTGGCGCGGTCGGCGATGCGGTCCAGCAGCAGCCGGGCGGCGTTGCCGCCCATCTGGTGCCCGGCCTGGTCGACCGTGGTCAGCGAGATGGGTCCGAAGGCGGCGAAGGTGGTGTTGTCGTAGCCGGCCAGGGAGATGTCCGCCGGCGCGGACAGGCCGGCCTCGCTGAGGGCGTCGAACACTCCCATGGCGACGATGTCGGCGCCGGCGAAGATGGCCGTGGGCCGGACGTCTCGGGACAGCAGCTGCCGGGCGCCGAGGTAGCCGCCCTCCTGGGTGTAGGTGGTGGACACGACGTTGATGCCGTCGGCGAGCCCATGGGCGTTCATGGCGTGGCGGTAGCCGTCGGCGCGCTGGGCGTTGGGCATCTCGACCAGCCGTACCGGATCTTTCTCGAGGTGTTCGATGTGCGCGATGTGGCGGTGGCCGAGCTCGGCGAGGTGGGCGACGACCAGGCCGGCCCCGGCGAAGTCGTCGTCGGTGACCGTGTCGTAGTCGGCGGAGTGGCCGTGGCGGCCGACCACGACTGTCGGCACGGTGCGGGCGACGGCCTGCAGGTGCCGGCGTGAGGAGATCGGCGCGATCAGGATCAGGCCGTCCATGCTCCGATCGATCATGGCGTCGGTGAGGCGCGCCTCGCCGGCCACGTCGTTGCAGCACTGGGCCATCAGGAGCTGATAGTCGGTGCCGTTCAGGTGTTCCGTCACGCCGTCCAGGACGTCGGCGAAGAACGGGTTGCGGATCTCGGGCAGCATCACGCCGATGGTGTACGTCTGGCCGCGCAGGCCCCGGGCGGCCGCCGACGGGCGGTAGCCGAGCTCCTCGATCGCCGCACGGACCTTCGTCTGCATCTGCGGGCTGGCGCCGTAGGCGTTGCGAAGCACCTTGGACACCGCCGTCGTGGACACGCCGGCATGCCGAGCCACGTCGATGATCGTGACGCGTCGCACGGGATTCGGCTGTCTGGGCACTCAGGCTCCTCGACTAGGGAAACGTTGCCCGCCTCGGATCATGGGCGTCCGTGGGGATCCTCCGCCCCGGACCCTTCGCAGGTCAAGTCTCCGCGCCGAAGCCCCGGTGAACGCGCTCGGGGACCCTCTTGACGCGCCCGGTACCGGCTCGTAGTGTCGGCGAAACATTTGGAGAACGTTACCCACAACACTCCGGTCGCACCCGCCCCGCGGCAGCTCGACGACTTCCCGCTTTCCGCACACCCCGATCTGCCAGAGATCAATGAAACGATTCAAGCTAAGTGGGCCCCTGTGACAGCAGATCTCAAGATCCGGCCGCCCGGCCGGACGGCCTCGACACCGCGGACGTCCCGGCGGCGGAACGCCCCGCCGTGGTGGTTCGTCGTGCCGGCGCTGCTGGTTTTCGCCTTCGTGGTGCTGATCCCCAGCGCCCGCGGCGTCTACTACGCCTTCACCGACTGGGACGGCCTGGATCCGGACTTTGCGTTCATCGGGCTGGACAACTTCGCCACCATGGCGAGCGACGCCGACGCGCTGCAGGCGGTGTGGCACACCCTGCTGATCGCGGTCGCCATCACGGTGATCCAGAACGGCCTCGGCCTGCTGCTCGCGCTGGGCGTCAACAGCCTGATCAAGACCCGCAACGTGCTGCGGGTGCTGTTGTTCGCCCCGGCGGTCGTCACGCCGATCGTGACCGCGTACCTGTGGCGCAACCTGCTCGGCCCGGACGGCGCGGTCAACAGCCTGCTCGGCGCGGTCGGTCTCGGCTCCTGGCGGCAGGACTGGCTCGGTGATCCCCAGCTGGCGCTGTGGATGATCGTGCTGGTCGTGGTCTGGCAGTTCGCCGGCTACTCGATGGTCATCTTCCTGGCCGGGCTGCAGTCCATCCCGCGGGAGATCTACGAGGCCGCCGCGATCGACGGCAGCGGCCCGGTGCGCCGGTTCTGGTCGATCGTCCGGCCGCTGCTGGCCCCGGCCATCACCATCAACCTGATGCTGTCGATCATCGGCGGGATCAAGCTCTTCGACCAGGTGTACGCGCTCACCGGCGGCGGACCCGGGCACGCCACCGACACCATCTCCACCCTGATCTACAAGGACGCGTTCACCCTCGGCGAGTTCGGCTACAGCATCGCCCTGGCCGTCGTGCTGACGGTCATCGTCGCGGTCATCTCCGCCGGGCAGTACAGCGTGCTCTCCCGCAACGAGCGGGCGGCGTCATGAACCGCTACACCGGGCGCACGCTTGCCCTCGAGACGGTCATGATCGCCGTCGGCGTCCTCTTCGCCTTCCCGGTGTACGTGCTGGTCAACCTCGCCATCCGGCCCACCTCCGACACCTCGTCGCCGATCACCCCGACCACCTCACCCACGCTCGGCAACTTCACCGAGGCGTGGCGGGAGGCCGGTCTCGGCGGCGCGCTCATCAACAGCATGCTGGTGACCGTCGCCAGCGTGGCCATCGTGCTGGCGGTCTCCGCGCTCGCGGCGTACCCCCTCGCGCGCAGCACGGCACGCTGGTCCCGCGGCACGTTCCTGCTGATCATGCTGGGGTTGATCCTGCCGTTCCAGCTGGCGGCGCTGCCGCTCTACCAGACCGTGCGGGACCTGGGCCTGCTCGGCTCGGTGTGGTCGCTGATCCTGTTCTACGCCGGGCTGCAGGTCCCCTTCACCACCTTTCTCTACGCCGGCTTCCTGCGGGCGCTGCCGCGCGACTTCGAGGACGCGGCCTCGATCGACGGCGCCAGTCAGCTGGCGACGTTCCGCTACGTCGTGTTTCCCATGCTCAAGCCGATCACCGTCACCGCGCTGGTGCTCAACGCGGTCAGCATCTGGAACGACTTCTTCACCCCGCTGCTCTACCTCAGCGGCAGCGACCAGCAGACCATGCCCGTCGCGGTCGCCGGCTTCGTCGGGCAGTTCGTCTCCGACTGGAACCTCATCTTCGCCGCCCTGCTGATCAGCATCGTGCCGGTGCTGGCGGTCTACCTCGCCCTGCAACGCAGCATCATCAACGGCTTCGCCGGAGGGCTGAAGGGATGACGCCCTACGGCCTGACCACCGAACAGCGCACCGAGCCGCTCGGTCTCGGCGAGACCCGGCCGCGGCTGTCGTGGAAACTGCGCAGCGACCGCCGGGGTGCCGCGCAGTCCGCGTACCGGATCACCGCCGAGGTGCTGGGCCGGATCGTCCGCCTTCTTCGCACGCTGGATGACGGACGTGCTCGACGGCCGGGTCGGCGGCATCGGCCGGACGCCGTCCTCGGTCGCCTACCGCGAGCTGCTGCTGCGGCCCACCCCCGGCGGGAGGCTCACCTGGGCCCGCGCCGAGCAGGAGACCGCCCGCGGGCTCGTCGCCTGCGGCTGGTCGCTGACCGGCGACCAGCTCACCGTCACCGTCGCGGTGCCGCCCGGCAGCACCGCGGTCCTGGAAATTCCGACCCCCGACCCGGGCAGCGTGCGGGACACCGGCGCTCCCGTCGCCGCCGAGCCGTCAGCCGGCGGAGCCACCGTCCGGCTGACCTCCGGCCGCTACACCTTCACCGCCACCTCCTATTGATCTCCAACGCGGGAGAACCCATGAAGAAAAGCCTTACCGTCGCGCTCACCGCCGTGCTGCTCACCGCGGCGTGCAGCAGCGGCACCAACGCCACCTCCGGCGACGGTGACAACAAGACCCTGACCCTCGCCTCGGTCGACCAGGGCTCCATCGAGGACGTCGTCAAGGCTTTCGAGGCCGCCAACCCCGGGGTGAAGGTCACCTTCACCACCAGCGGCGCCGACCAGTACCAGCAGCAGATCCGCACCCAGCTGTCCTCCGGCACCGCGCCGGACGTGATGACCGTCTGGCCCGGCAACGGCAACCCCGGCGCCACCTACGTGCTGGCCAAGCCCGGCTACCTGCTCGACCTGTCCGACCAGCCCTGGGCCGGGAAACTGCCGGAGGCGTTCAGGACCGTCGCCCAGTACGACGGCAAGACCTACAACGCGCTGTTCGGGCTCAACGGCATCGGCGCGGTCTACAACGACGCGGCCCTGCAGAAATCCGGCCTGACCGCGCCGACCACCTGGACCCAGCTGCTCGCCTTCTGCCGCGACGCCGCGGGCAAGGGCACACCCGCCTACGCCCTGGGCATCCAGGACAACTGGGTCACCCAGCTCGTGCTGTACGCGCTGGCCGCCACCACCGTCTTCGGCGCCGACAAGGACTTCAACGCCAAGCTCGTCGCCGGCCAGACCACGTTCGCCGGCTCGGAGTGGACCACCGCGATGGCCAAGTACCAGGAGATGGCCAAGGCCGGCTGCTTCCAGAAGAACCCGCTGGGCACCAGCTACGAGGCCAGCCAGACGCTGGCCGCCACCGGCAGGACGCTCGGCATCATCCAGGGCAACTGGATCATCGGGCTGCTCAAGGGCAAGAACCCGGCGGGCACGTTCACCATGAAGGCACTGCCGGCCACCGACGACCCGGCCACGTTCCTCATGCCCGCCGCCGCCGGCGCCGGCTACGGCGTCAACGCCAAGGCCAAGAACAAGGACCTCGCGCTGAAGTTCATCACCTACATCATGTCCCCGGCGGGCATGAAGGTGTTCAACGAGAAGCAGGGGAGCCTGCCGACGCTGCCCGACGCCGGGACCACTGTGGACCCAGGACTGGCTGAACTGACCACGTTCGTCAAGGACAACCGCACAGTGCCGTTCATGGACCAGCTGTGGCCCAACGCCAAGGTGCAGCAGACCATGCTCAGCGGTCTGCAGGAGGTCTTCAGCAACCAGGCCACCGCCGACGAGGTCCTCAAGGACATGGACACCGAATACGCCAAGGGCGAGTAGGCCACCGGGCGGTCTCCGCTCCGACCGGCGCGGAGACCGCACCACCCGATAGACGAAGGAGTCCGATGTCACCGATCAGCAAGCCGGCGATCCTGACCACCGCCGTCCTGATGACTCTCGGCGTGGCCGCGCCGGCGAGCGCCACCCGCTCCTCCGCCGGCGACGTGCGAGTCGTCAAGCTCAGCGTCGACGGCCGTTACGACTCCCCGCTCGGCCTCGACAACACCCGCCCGACCCTCGCCTGGCAGATGGACGAGATCCGCTGCCGCCCCGGCGCGCGGGTCTGCCCCGGCGATCGCCAGACCGCGTACGAGATCCAGGCAGCCGCCACCGTCGCCGAGCTGGCGGCGGGCCGCCTGCTGTGGCGCACCGGCCGCGTCGCCGGCAACCAGCAGCAGGCCCGGTTCGGCCGGGACCTGCGCGCCCGGGACACGGTCGCGTGGCGGGTACGCGTCTGGGACGCCAACCGCAAGGCCTCCGCCTGGTCCCCGCCGTCGACGTGGTCGATGGGCCTGCTGGAGCAGAGCGACTGGGGCGACGCCCGCTGGATCGACTACCCCGACCGCGCCGAGAACCAGCCGATGCCGATCTTCGCCCGCCGGTTCGCCACCGCGAAGCGGGTCGCCGACGCGCGGCTCTACCTCTCCGGCGTGGGGCTGCACCACGCCACGCTCAACGGGCGCGAGATCACCGATGAGGTGCTGGCCCCGGGCAACTCCAACTACCAGCTCTCCAGCGAGTACCGCACCTACGACCTCACCGAGGCCGTGCGCTCCGGCGTGAACACCCTCGGCGTCGAGCTGGGCAACGGCCCCGCCTACGTGCGCCGCAGCGTCACCAACCCGGCGGTCGGGCGCGTCGCCCCGTACTCGTGGTGGCAGAGCCAGCTCAAGGGCAACGGCACGCTGACCGCCGCGGCCCCGGCCGGCGCCACCAGCATCACGGTCAGCGACTCCGCCGGTTACCACGTCGGCGGCACGGTCAACGTCGACACCGGCGGGGGAGGGGACCGCCTCGAATCGCGGGTCATCACCGCGATCGGCACGGGAACCATCACCTTCACCCCGGCGCTGAGCGCCGCCCACGAGGCCGGCGCCAAGGTGACCGGCTCGGGCAACAACATCGCCGCCAGCGACGCCAGCGCGGGAGCGGCCGTCACGCCGAGGTTCATCGCCCGCCTCGACATCACCTACCGCGACGGCAGCAGGGACACGATCGTCACCGACCGGTCCTGGCGCACCGCGCTGGGCCCGCTGGTCACCGACGCCTGGTACTCCGGCTCCGACTACGACGCCCGCCGCGAACAGCCCGGCTGGAACACCCCGGGCGCGAACCTGACCGCCACCGCCACCCGTCGCGACGGCACCCCCACCGGGTGGATCAGCGCCGGCCTCGCCCCGCCGCCGAACCTGGCCACCAGGCTCGTCGCGCGCGCCGCCGAGCCGGTCACCGTGCAGGAGGAGTTCACGCCGGTCTCGGTCACCAACCCGGTGCCCGGCACGTGGGTGTTCGACCTCGGCCAGAACATCGTCGGCCGGCCCCGGCTCAACCTGTCGCGCGTCCCGGCCGGCACCACCGTGAAGATGGCGCCCGCCGAGTCCCTCAACCCGGACGGCACCGTCAACCAGGCGTCGCTCATGGGCGGCGGCGGGTCCCGCGGTGTGGATCTGTTCAACACCTACACCGCGGCGGGCCTGCGCGACGGTGAACGGTGGCATCCGAACTTCACCTACTTCGGCATGCAGTGGGTCCAGGTCACCGGCCTGCCGGCCGGCTTCGTGCCGACCCGCGCCCTGATCACCGGGGTACGCCTGCAGGGGGACACGCCCGTAGCGGGCACCTTCACGTCGTCGAACGCCCGCGTCAACCGCATCCACACGATGGCGCGCTACTCGTTCGCGAGCAACATCATGTCGGTCCTCACCGACTGTCCCGGCCGCGAGAAGCTGTCGTATCCCGCGGACTACACGATGCCGATGGGCGCCATCCACCGGAACTTCGCGCTGAACGCCTTCCTGCGGACCACCATGCGGCACCTCGTCGAGGGGCAGTCGCTGGCGGACACGCCGATGAACGGCAACGTCGCCCTCAAGACCCCGGTGTACGACTGGGGCTACTCCGGCCGTTTCGGCGACGAGATCAACTGGGGCAACGCCATCGTGCTCGTCCCGGCCATCCTCAACGAGCTGTACGGCGACACCACGATGATGGACGCCCACTACGACCGCATGGTGCGGTTCATGGACTACCTCCAGCGGGAGAAGGCCCGGGACTTCATCGTCGACGCGGCACTGGGCGACTGGGTCGGCGACCAACCGACCTCCGGGCGCATCACCGGCACCTGGGGCTACTACCGGACGGCCCAGGCCATGGCCCGCGCCGCCACGCTGACCGGCCACACCGCCGACGCCGCCACCTACACGTCGCTGGCCGGGAACATCAGGACCGCGTTCAACCGGGCCTTCTTCAACGAGGCGCTCGGCCGCTACACGGCCGCCGGCAACGCCGGCGCGGACGGCGCCACGCAGACCGCGCAGGCGCTCGCGCTCGACGCCGGCCTGGTGCCGGAGGACAGCCGCGGCAAGGTGCTCAACGCGCTCGTCGAGCTGGTCTACGCCTACCACCCGAACGGCACCGGCCCGCACCTGAGCGGCGGCACCATCGGCATGGGCCCGATCGTCCGCGCGCTGATGAACGGCGACCGCGACGACGTCCTCTGGGAGACGCTGCAGCAGAACGACCAGCCCAGCTACGGCTACTTCATGGCCGCCACGCCCGCCAACCCCGGCGGCATGACCACCGTCGGCGAACGCTGGAACCGCGGTGACTCCAAGAACCACATGATCCTCGCCCAGATCGAGGAGTGGTTCCACGCGGGCGTCGCCGGCCTTGCCTTCTCGGGTGATCGCCTGATCGTCAAGCCCAAGCCCGTCGGTGACCTGACCAGGGCGGCCGGCTCGTACGAGACCAGGGCCGGAACCGCCCGCAGCAGCTGGGTCAGGAAGGACGGCCGCTTCACCCTGTCGGTCACCGTCCCGGCCAACACCCGGGCCGAGGTCTGGGTTCCGGCCACCAGCAAGCCCTCCGGCCGGGCCACGTTCGAGCGCATCGACGGCGCGTACGCCGTCTACGCCGTGCCCTCCGGATCGCACACCTTCACCGCACCGGCCACGCCGTGACCCAAGGAGATCTCATGAGAACCTCGCGGATGACCCGCAGGACGCTGATCGGCGGGTCGCTGGCCGCCGTCGCCGGGATCAGCGTGCCGCTCCCGGCACAGGCCCACGGCGGCCGGACGATCAACGAGGCCGCGACCCGCTACGGCAAGGTGCGCGGACGACGCGAGGACGGCATCGTCAAGTTCCTCGGCGTGCCGTACGCGACGCCGCCGCTCGGCAGGCTCCGGTTCCGGGCTCCCCGGCCGCCGCAGCGGTGGGCCGGCGTACGGGACGCCGTGACCTTCCCCAACCCGGCCTTCCAGGCGGCGGGCGGCGAGATGGGCCCCACCGGCAACGGCCGGATGCCGGCACCCTCCGAGGACTGCTTGTACCTCAACATCTGGACCCCCGCCGCCGACCGCCGGCGGCGACCGGTGATGTTCTACAACCACGGCGGCGGCTACATGATCGGCTCCGGCTCCGCCACCGGGCAGGACGGCACCCGGCTGGCGCAGCTCTACGACGTGGTGGTGGTCGAGTCCAACCACCGCCTCGGCCTGCTCGGCTACCTGTTCCTCGGCGATCTTGCCGATGGCGACTACGCCGCGAACCAGGGGATGCTGGACATCCTCGCGGCACTGCGCTGGACCAGCGACAACATCGACAACTTCGGCGGCGACCCGGACAACATCATGGTCTGGGGGGAGAGCGGCGGCGGCGCCAAGACCGCGGCCGTCCACACGATGCCGGCCGCCGCGCGGTTGTTCCACAAGGCCTCGATCGAGAGCGCGGCGCCGCTTCGCTTCCCGACCCGTGACGGCGCCACCGCCCGCGCTTCGCGTACCCTCGATCTCCTGGGCCTGACCAGGGCCGACATTCCGAAGCTGGACGACATCCCGGCGGCCCGGCTGCTCGAGATCCAGCAGTCCGAGGCTGCCAACGGCGTCGCACCCTGGGGTGACCCGGCCCCGCTTCCCGGCTTCGGCGCCTTCGTCGACGGCCGCGTCATTCCGCGGCACCCCTTCGCCGACGGCGCTCCGCCGTTCTCGGCCGGCAAGCCGCTGATGGTCGGCACCTGCCGCGACGAGACGGTGTTCTTCAGCCTGTTCGGGCCGCCCGACATCTTCCGCATCGACGAGGCCGGCCTGCGCAGCAGGCTGAGCGGCACCTACCAGGGCGCCGAACTCGACCGCGTCATCACCACCTTCCGCAGGTCCCGTCCCGGCGCGACCCCGGCCCAGCTCTACTTCGCCATCACCACCTCACCCATCTGGCGCGACGCGATCACGATCGCGGAAGCCAAGGCGGCCCAGCGCGCCGCGCCGGTGTTCATGTACCAGCTCGCCTACCCGAACCCGACGCCGGTGCCCGGCACCGACTTCCCCGTCGGCTCACCGCACGCGTCCGACATCCCGCTCAAGTTCGCCACCACCGGACGGGACGAACTGCCGGGGCTGCGGGCGACCGCGAGGCACATGAGCGCCTTGTGGGCCGGCTTCGCCCACACCGGCCGTCCCAGCGCGACCCAGGTGCCGCGCTGGCCCGCCTACACGCCGAGGGAGCGAGTCACGATGTGGATCGACGCCGAGTGCAAGATCGTCAACGACCCGGACCGGGACGAGAGGCTGTTCTGGAAGAACCGCGCCTGAGGCGGGCGGTGTCAGCGGGTGGTGGCGTTCATGGCATGCAGCAGGGTGTGTTCGGTGAGGGCGTCGCCGGTGAGCTCGGTGCAGACCCGGCCCCGGCGGAAGACGACCACGCGGTCGCTGACCTCGGTCAGCTCCGCCGGGTCCGTCGAGCACATCAGCACGATCTTTCCCGCGGCGGCCAGCCCCCTGATGATCTGGTGCATCTCGGTCTTGGCGCCGACGTCGACGCCCCGGGTCGGGTCGTCCAGCAGGATCACCGTGGGTTCGGCCTGCAGCCACTTGGCGAAGACCACCTTCTGCTGGTTGCCGCCGGAGAGCGTGCCGACGATGTCGTCGGGTTCGGCCCGGATGCGCAGGTCCGTGATGTGCCGGCGGGCGATTGCGGTGGCCCGCGCCGGGCGCAGCAGGAAACCGCCGTCGCGGCGGGCCAGCCAGCCGACGCTGGTGATGTTCGCGGCGACCGTGGCGTCGAGCATCAGGCCCAGCCCCTTGCGGTCCCCGGGCACGAACGCGATCCTCCGGCGTACGGCCTCGGCCGTGGTCTGCGGCCGACCCCGGCCGTCCGCCATCCGGACCGTGCCCGCGGCCGGGGCCACCCGGCCCCAGAGCAGATCCAGGACGGCGTGGTGGCCGGCGCCCTGCAGCCCGGCCAGCCCGACCACCTCGCCGGCGCTCGCGGTCAGGGAGACGTCGTCGAGGCGCCCGGCCACGGAGATGTGGTGCAGGGCCACGGCGTCGGCACCCGCCGGGCCGGCGGCGCGGCGATGGGCGGGCGCCGGCGCCGAGCCGAGCATCGCGGTGACCATGTCGGCCACCGACATCTCGGCGGTCGGCACGCCGTCGCGCACGTTGCGGCCGTCGCGCAGGATGGTGATCCGATCGGCGATCGCGGTCACCTCCTCCAGGACGTGCGAGACGTAGAGCACCGCGACCCCGCGCGCGGTGATCCCGCGGACCACCGCGTGCAGACGGTCGACGGCCGCGGCCGGCAGCGCCGAGCTGGGCTCGTCCAGGATCACCATGTGCGGGTTGCCGAGCAGCGCCCGGCAGATCTCCAGGAGTTGGCGCCGGGCCAGGTCCAGCTCGCCCACCCGGGTGTCCGGCGGCACGTCGCCCAGACCCAGTTCGGTCAGCACCGGGCCCGCCCGCCGCGCCATCTCGGCGCGGTCGAGCAGGCCGAGCCGGGTCGGCTCGGCGGTCACGAAGAGGTTGGCCAGCACGTCCAGATCGCCGAAGAGACTCAGTTCCTGGGAGACGACGGCGATGCCGTGCCGGCGCGCGTCGGCGGGGCCGGTGAGCCGCAGGTCGGCGTCGTCCAGGGCGAGCCGGCCGCTGTCCGGCGTGACCACCCCGGCCAGGATCTTCACCAGGGTGGACTTGCCGGCGCCGTTCTCGCCCAGCAGCGCGTGTACCTCACCGCGCCGCAGGCGCAGGTTCGCCCCGGCCAGCGCGGTGACGCCGCCGTACCGCTTGGTCAGCTCGGCCGCGGCGAGCATGTCAGCGGGCGTCCGTGAGCGGCCGGAGCCGGCCCGCCGGGTCGGCGAAGAGCGTCCCGGCCTGCTCGGTGATGCCGGCGCGGCGGCTGGCGTCGGACTGCTGCCGGGACTGGATCGCGGTGATGTTCGCGCTGTCGACGATCAGCCCGGGCGTGTAGAACCAGCCCTTGGGCAGGTCCTCTCCCTTCTTCACGGCCTCGGCCAGCAGCCGCATCGCCACGTACCCCTTGAGGTAGTGCTCCGGGGAGATGGTCGCGAAGTTGGTGCCGTCCTTGACCGCCTCCAGCGTCTTGGCGTCCAGGTCGAACCCGCCCGACAGCCAGGTGCCCTTGGTCTCCCTCTTGAGCCTCGCCAGCGAATAGCTGTCCGCGTCGCCGACGCCCAGGAAGGCGAGTGCGCGGCTGTTCGCCCGTACCTGGGAGGACCAGGCGTTGTAGCTCTGGCCGGGGTCGCTGAAGGTCTGGAACGGTCCTTTGACGACGATGCCGGGGAGCTTCTTGGCGAAGGTGTCCTTGATGGCCCTGGCCCGCATGTCGAGGACCGGTACGCCCGGGTTGGGCACGCCGAGCACGACGGTGCCCTGGGCGCCGGGCGGAAGGCGCTTGATCGCCTCGTCGGCGAGCTGCGTGCCGAGTTCGTAGTTGTCGTTGCCGACGTAGAGGTCCACGTTGCTGCCCGGCAGCGGCACGGTGTCCAGCGCGACGATCGGGATGCCGCGGGCCACGGCCTGGGAGAACGGCCGGGTGAACAGGTCCGGGGCGAGATTCTCGACCACCGCGCCGTCGCGGTTGGTGGTGACGGCGTTCTGGAACATCTGGACCTCTTGCGGTCCGTCGGTGGTCGCCGGGCCGATCACCTTGAGGTCGACGCCGCCGGCTTCCTCGGCGGCGTACTTGCCGCCGTTGGCCATCTCCAGGGCGAAGTTGAGGCTGACGTTGGCGACCACGAACGACATCTTCTTGGGTCCGCCGCCGGCCGTGCTGCCGGAGGAGCCGCCGTCGCAGGCGGTCAGGCCGAGCCAGCCGGCGAGCAGGACGGCGAACAGGGGTCTTGAGCGGAGCATCCGGGGATCCTTCCGGGCAGGGGTGGCGGGGTCAGGTGCGGTCGGTGGAACCGCGTCGCCGGACGGCTCTCGCCTGGCGCAGGCCGCTGTCGAGAGCGACGGCGAGCAGGATCACCGCGCCGGTCGCGAACGTCGTCCAGTTGATCGGGACGCTGAAGAACACCAGGCTGGCGGCGACCACGCTGAGGATCAGCGAGCCGAGCGCCGCGCCCGGCACGGAGCCGGTGCCGCCGCGCAGCGGGGTGCCACCGATGATCGCGGCGGCGATGGCCATCAGCTCGTAGCCCTGTCCGACGGTGGGGTCGCCGGCCACGAAGAACGAGAGCGCCAGCACGCCGGAGACGCCGGCCAGCAGGCCGGTCACGGTCAGGGCCTTGATCCGTACGCGATGGACCGGAATCCCGGTGAACGCGGCGGCCTCGGGGTTGGAGCCCACCGCCCGGATCTGCGCGCCGAACCGGGTCCTGGTGAACACCACCGTCATCAGCGCGGCCGACAGCACCAGCGCCCAGACCGCGCCCGGCAGTCCCAGCACGGTCCCGCCGACCACCTGGAACAGCGGGTGGTCCTGATCGAGGCCGCCGACCTGCTGGCCCTGGCTGAGGGCCAGCGCCAGGCCCTTGTACAGCGACAGGGTGCCGAGCGTGGCGATGAAGGACGGCACCCTGACGTACGTGGTGAACACTCCGTTGGCGAAGCCGAGCACGCCGCCGAGCCCGACGGCCAGCGCGGCGGCGAGCCACGGGCTCAGGCCGTCGCGGATCAGCAGCGCCCCGACGACGATGGTGAGCGCGTAGGTCCCGCCGACCGAGAGGTCCACCTCGCGCATCGCCAGGGCGAAGACCATCCCGATCGCGAGGATGCCGATGTACGAGGACTGCCGCGCGATCTCCAGCAGGTTGCCCGAGTCGAGGAAGTCGCTGCGGAAGCCGCCGACCAGCGCGACCAGGACCACCAGCACGGCGAGCACACCGGCCTCGTCGGGCAGCCGGGCGCCGCGCCGGCGGCCCGGCGGGCCCGGCGGGGACGGTTCTCCGGCGATCTCGGTCTGCGGGCCGGTCATCGCCATCATCGCCTCCAGACCCGTCGGGCATCCGCTCGCCGGACGGACTCCACGGTGCGGTGCCAGCAGGGTCGTCCGCAAAGGTCGCCGCCACAAGGGCGGCGTTCCGGTGAGTGGAATGTTCCGCCCAACGGAATGCGGGGCTTGTCCCCGGGCCCGGATCGGGCGGACGCTGCGGGCCATGCTCTCCGAACGCGTCGCCCTCGTCACCGGCCCGGCCCGAGGGCTCGGCCAGGAATTCGCCGTCGCGTTGGCGGCCGCCGGTCATCCGGTGGCCGGGCTGGACATCGCGGACATGTCCGAGACCAGGTCCCGGGTGGCGGCGGCCGGCGGCCGGTTCCGGGGGTTCTCCGCCGACGTCACCGACGAGGAGGCCGTGAACCAGGCCGTCGCCGCCGCCGCGGAGGCGTTCGGCGGCCTGCACATCGTGGTGAACAACGCGGGCATCTACCCGCCGATCGAGTTCGAGAAGACCACGCTCGCCGAATGGCAGCGGATCATGCGGCTCAACCTGGACGGGCCGTTCCTGGTCAGCCGCGCCGCGTTGCCCTTCCTGCGGGCGGCCGGGTGGGGCCGGATCGTCAACATCGCCTCCGCGGTGGTCTTCCTCGGACCCCCGGACCTGGTCGCGTACACCACGTCCAAGGCCGGCCTGATCGGCTTCACCCGGGCGCTGGCCACCGCCGTCGGCGCCGACGGCATCACGGTCAACGCGATCGCGCCGGGGCTGACCGCGACCGCCACGGCGACGGCCACGACCGGCGCGGAGGGCGGCTTCGAGCGGGTCCGGGCGCTGCAGGCCGTGCCCCGCACCGGCCGACCGGACGACCTGGTGTCGACGCTGCTCTACGTCTGCGGCGAGGGCAGCGGGTTTCTCACCGGGCAGACGATCAACGTCGACGGCGGCTCGGCCCGGCACTGATGAGTCGAACCATGAAGCCGGTGGACGCCATGCTGGCGATCCTGCGCGACGAGGGCGTCCGGCACGTGTTCGGCAACCCGGGCACCACCGAACTGCCGCTGCTCGACGCGCTCGCCGCCGCCCCCGACCTGCGATACGTGCTGGGTCTGCAGGAGGCCTCCGTGGTGGCGATGGCCGACGGGTACGCCCGGGCCACCGGCCGCCCCGCGTTTGTCAACCTGCACGTGGCGGCGGGGCTGGCGAACGGGCTGATCGGACTGCTGAACGCCGGTCGTTCGCGTACCCCGCTGGTCGTGGTGGCCGGTCAGCAGGACCGCCGGCACCTGCTGCAGGACCCGATGCTGTCCGGCGATCTGGTCGGGCTCGCCCGGCCGGTGGTCAAGTCCGCGATCGAGGTGCAGCAGGCCTACGACCTGCCGGTGGTGCTGCGCCGGGCGTTCGCCGAGGCGGTGCGCGCCCCGGCCGGGCCGGTGTTCGTGTCGGTGCCGATGGACCTGCTCGCCGAGGAGGGCCCGGTCGCGGTGCCGGACCGGTCGGCGCTGGCCGGTCCGGGCGCGGCGGACGGCCTCGACCGGGCCGCGTCGCTGCTCGCCGCGGCGGCCGCACCGGTGATCGTGGCGGGCGACGGCGTCGGCCGCGACGGCGCGGTGCCGGAGCTGGTCGCGCTCGCCGAGCGGCTGGGCGCGCCGGTCTATCACCAGCCGATGCACGACGGCGTCGACTTCCCCGGCAACCATCCGCTGCACCTGGGCATGCTGCCGCCTCGGCACGACGCGATCCGGCAGGCGCTGCGGCCCTTCGACCTGGTCCTGATCGTCGGGTGTCACGCCTTCATGCCCCACCACTACACGCCCGGTGCACCGATCCCGGACGGCGCGGTCGTGGTCCAGCTGGACGTCGATCCGGCCGAGCCGGGCCGCAACTTCCCGGTCGCCGCGGGACTCTGCGGCGCCCTCGCCCCGACCCTGGCCGCGCTGACCGAGCTGGTGCCGGAGCTGCCCGACCGGCTGGCGGCGGCGGCCGGCCGGATCGCCTCGGCGCGGGCCGAGCGCGACGCCGAGGCCGTCCAGCGGTACGGGCCGGCGCCGCTCGACCCGCTCGCCGCGATGCACGCGCTGGCCGCCGGGCTGCCCGCCGACGCCGTGGTGGTGGAGGAGGCGATCACCGCGGGCATCGCGTTGCGCTCGGTGCTCCGGCTGGACCGGCCGAAGTCCTACGTGCACACCGTCGGCGGCGGCCTGGGCTGGGGCATCGGCGCGGCGGTCGGCACCGGGCTCGGCGATCCCAGCCGCCCGGTGGTGGCCGTCCTCGGCGACGGCAGCGCGATGTTCGGGCTGCAGGGCCTCTGGAGCGCGGTCCGCTACCGGGTGCCGGCGACGTTCGTGGTCGTGAACAACGGCGAATACCGCACGCTCAAGGACACCCTGGACGGGACGCCCGGCCGGTCGGGGCGCGCCGGCCGGTACGTGGGCCTGGACATCCCGGGACTGCACTGGCCGGCCGCCGCGCGCCTGTTCGGTCTGGCGCACGTCCGGGTCGACCACGCCGACGAGTTGCGGGTGGTGGTCGGCGCCCCGCGCACGGAGCCGCTCCTGGTCGAAGTGCCGACCACGCCGCACGCCACCGGCCCGTGACGGCACTTGCCCGCGAGCACGGCGCGGGCGACGATCAGCGGGTGCCTTCGACGGAGATTCCCAGGTCGGTGCTCGCCCGGGGACTCCGCCTGCTCGACGCCTTCCGAGCCGACGACGTGGACCTGCCGCTGCGGGTGCTGGCCGAACGGGCCGGCCTGCCGAAGGCCACCGCGCACCGTCTCCTGGCCGAGCTGGTCGCCTGGGGCGGGCTGGAACGCAGCGGCCGTGGCTACCGGCTGGGCATGAGCCTGTTCGTGCTGGGCCAGCGGGTGCCCCGCCAGCGGGAGCTGCGTGACGCGGCACTGCCCTATCTGGAGGACCTCTACGAGACCACCCACGAGAACGTCCACCTGGCCGTGCCCTCCGGCACCGACACCCTGTTCCTGGAGAAGGTGAGCGGCCGCCGGTCCACCCCCATCGTCTCGCGGGTGGGCGGCCGGCTGCCGGCGCACTGCACGGCGACCGGCAAGGTGTTCCTTGCCTTCGGCGTGCCGGACGGCCTGCGCACGGTGTGCGAGGCGGGGCTGGCCCGGCTGACCCCGCGCAGCATCGTGATGCCCGGCCTGCTGCGCGAGGAGCTGGAACGCGTGGTCCGGCAGGGCTACGGGATCAACCGCGAGGAGGCGGAGATCGGCGTCTCGGCGGTGGCCGCCCCGGTCTTCGACCACCGCCGCCGCGTGATAGCCGCGATCTCGATCACCGGGTGGGCGCAGCGCCTGGATCTGGAGCGCCTCGCGCCCGCGGTCCGGACGGCGGCACTCGCGTTGTCCCGGGAGCTGGCCCGCGACAGCGCCAACGGCACCCTCCGCCTGCCCGGTCCAGGCAGCACGACCTGACCCTCCGCCCGCCCGCCGTGCAGTAAGCGACCGGTAATCACGTGCCGCTAGCTTGACCGGACAGCGTCGGTCTCGGGCAAAGGAGCACTTCAGATGGCACGTACGACGATGCGGAAAGTGAACGCCGCGCTGATGGCCGCCGGGCTGGCCGCCGCCGGCCTGACCCTCACTACTCCCGGCACCGCCCAGGCCGCGGCCTGCACCGCCAGGATCTACAACGACGTCGAGTGGCACTCCGGCGACGGCGGCCGGGCCAGCGTGGTGGCCACCTGCGAGCGGACGGTCGTCCGGGTGAAGATCGACGTCGCGGGCGGACCGGACACCGGCTGCAAGAACGTGAGCGAGACGGCGACCTTCTCGTACCACGGATATCACCCGGCCGGCCACGCCCGGGCCCGCGGTGTCAAGAACTGCTGACAACGAACGGATGGGAGATGTCATGCCCCGCCAGTACGCCAGCCGGGACCTCAACGGCGAGACCCCGGAGTTCGACGACCGCATCTCGTCCCTGAAGATCACATCGGCCTACTGCGGCGACATCTCGGCCATCGGCAGCCGTCGCACCAGCTGATCCGGCGCCTCGCCGTGATCTCCCTCCGCCCGGCGCTGACGTGGACGTGGACGATCGGGGCCGTCCTGTTGCTGACGTCCTGTTCGGACCCGCCCACCGGGTCGACCGACCTGCAGATCATGAACGCCTGTCTCAGTCCGCACGGCATCTCGGCCACCGTGGACAACGGTCGCTACCGGCTCTCCGGAGAGGTGAACAGCATGCAGGTGGCGCTGGACTCCGGGTGCCGGGAGTTCCTCGCCGACCGGATGGACGAGGACTTCCGCGCGCAGTTCGACGAGGTGGACCGGGCCGTGGCGGACTGCCTGACCCGCCACGGCGTGCCGGCCTCCCATACGCCGGGCAAGGGCATCGACCTGCGTGATCAGAGCGAGCCGGCCAATGCCGTGCTGGACCGCTGCTTCGACGAGGCGTACGCGCGCTTCCGCAGTTGACCGCTTTCCCGGCACACCAGCACCGCCCGTCGTGGCGTGAGAGAACGGATACCCCTGGGGATGGCGATGTCTCGATCGAAGGCCGGTGGCCTTCGCGCCACGATGGTGCGCCTGCTGGTTCCCGTGCTGGTCGGCGCGGCGCTCGTGGTGCTGCCCCCGGGAGCGGCGCAGGCCCGGGGCCAGGTGGTCGTCCCGAGCGCCGGCCTCGCCGTCGCGGGCGAGTACATCGTGGAGGTCCGGCACGGTGCCGCGGTCGACGCGGCCGGCCTGTCCGCCACCGCGACCCGCCTCGCCGCGGCCCACCACGGCACGGTGCGGCGGGTCTTCGGTGCGGCGTACTTCGGCTTCCTGGCCCACCTGGACCCCGACGACGCGGCGGCGCTGGCCGCCGATCCCGACGTGAAGCTGGTCCAGCAGGACCGGAAGGCCACCCTCGACAGCGTCCAGCCGAATCCGCCGTCGTGGGGACTGGACCGGATCGACCAGCGTGCGCTGCCCCTGGACAAGTCCTACACCGCACCCGTCGGCGCCGCCACCACGAAGATCTACGTCCTGGACACCGGGGTATGGCTGGACCACGCGGACTTCGGCGGCAGGGCGAGCCTCGGCTACGACGTCCATGCCGACGACGGAGCCAGCGGTGAGGACTGCGTGGGCCACGGTACCCATGTCGCCGGTATCGCCGCCGGCGCCACCTACGGCATGGCGAAGCAGGCGGAAATCGTCGCTGTCCGGATCGCCGACTGCTTCCGCGTGTACACCGCCGCCGACATCGTGGCGGGGCTGAACTGGGTGGCGGAGCACGGCGATCCGCACTCGGTGGTCAACCTCAGCTTCAGCGTCGACTACACCGGGTCGGCACAGTCCCCGGTGGACACGGCGGCCCTCGCCGTGGTGAACAAGGGCATCACCGTGGTGGCGTCGGCCGGCAACAACTCGGGCGACGCCTGCAACCGCTCCCCGGCCCGGGTACCCGGGGTCATCACGGTCGCCGCGACCACGAGCACCGACCAGTTCGCCTCCTCGTCCACGACGCAGAGCAACTACGGCTCCTGCGTCGACCTGCTCGCGCCCGGCGAGTTGATCGCCTCCGCCGGCCACAAGACCAAGGTCGGACCGGTCACCGCGAGCGGCACTTCCCAGGCCGCGCCGCACGTGGCCGGGGCCGCCGCGATGCTGCTCGCCATGCATCCGCGGTGGACCCCCGCGCAGGTCTCCGCGTCCCTGATCGCCCGGGCCACGCCGGACGTCATCACCGGGGTGCCGGCCGGCACCCCCAACCGGCTGCTCAACGTCGGACCGCTGGCCGGCGCCGACGGCGGCGCGCTGCCCGACGGCGACCTCAACACCATGTGGAACACCTACGGCGACCAGGGCGGCCACTGGACCGGCGGCGACACCACGGTGTCGGTGGCACTTCCGGACGGGCGGATCGCCTGGCTCTTCTCCGACACGTTCCTGGGCACGGTCAACGCCGACCACTCCCGGCCGGCCGACACCCCGATGATCCACAACTCGATCGTGGTGCAGCAGGGCAACACGCTCAAGACGCTGACCGGCGGCACCGCCGCGCACCCCGAGTCGCTGGTGGGCCCGGCGCTGGCCGACGCACCCGCCGGCGACCTGGGCTACTGGGCCTACGACGGCACAGTCGAGGGCAACAAGCTCCGCGTCCTGTACAACCACTTCACCTCCAGCGGCTCCGGCGCCCTGGCCTATCGACAGACCGGCACCTGGCTCGGCACCTTCTCGTTGCCCGACCTCACCCTGGACAGCCTGGTCGACCTGCACGTCGGTGCGACCGTGGCCTGGGGCGCCGGGATCCTGGAGGACGGCGGATACACCTACATGTACGGCGTGGAGGGCGGCGCCGGCGTCAAGTACCTGCACATCGCCCGGGCGGCCACCGGGACCGTCTCCGGCGGCTGGACCTACTGGACCGGCAGCAGCTGGTCGACCAGCGAGGCGGCCTCGGCGCGGGTGATGAGCGGCGTCGACGGACTGAGCGTCGACAAGATCAACGGTAGTTACGTGCTGATCAGCCAGGACGCCGACGGGTTCTTCAGCTCCGACATCGTGGCGTACTTCGGCGAGAAGCCGACCGGTCCGTTCTCCGACAAGGCGTCGCTCTACACGGCGCCGGAGACCGCGGTGTCCGGCAACATCATCTACGGCGCGCACCTGCACCCGGAACTCGGCGCACCGGGCAAGCTGGTGGTGAGCTACAACGTCAACACGCTCCTGCCGCAGGGCAACACCGACGACGCGCGCATCTACCGGCCCCGGTTCATCGTCGTCACCCTGCCCGCACCGCCCGATCCCGCGGCCCTGCCGAAGCCGCCGACCCGGCTCACCGCGGTCTCCGACGGCCAGGGCGTCCGGCTGTCCTGGACGGCGTCGAGCACGGCCGGGGTCACCTACCGGGTGTATCAGCGCGACCTCACCACCGAGCAGACCCAACCGGTACGCACCGGCCCGCCGATCACCGGCACGACCACCGCACCGGGTCTGCTGACCAACGGCCACCGGTACGAGTTCTTCGTGACCGCGGTCAATTCCGGGGGTGAGTCACCGGGTTCCAACCTGGTCACCGCCACCCCGCAGGTCGCCGCGCCGACCGCCGCACCCACCGGGCTGACCGCCGTGGCCAAGCCGGACGGCTCGGCCGTGCTCTCCTGGACCGGTGCGGCCGGCGCCGGCTGGTATCGCGTCTACCGCAAGGACACCACCAACGAGGAGACCGGTTTCACCCTGCTGCCCGATCAGGTCTTCGCGACCACGGCGACGATGCGCGGACTGTCCTCGGGGCACGTGTACCAGTTCCAGGTGGTCGCCGTGAACACCGGTGGTGAGGGTCCGCCCTCGGCGCCGGCCTCGGTGACCGCCCAGCTGGCGCCGCCGCCCGCGCCGACCGGGCTCACCGCCCGGCCCAACGCCGACGGCACCATCTCGCTCTCGTGGACCTCGCAGGGCCCGTACATCTGGTTCTGGGTCTATCGCCGGGACGTCACCGCCGGCGAGAGCTTCGACCACGGCGAATACCCGGCCGTCACGAACACGCTGACCGCCGGCTACCTGACCAGCGGGCACACGTACGAGTACAAGATCACCGCGATCAACGCCGGCGGTGAGGGGCCGGCCTCGGTCACGGTGTCCGCGGTGGCGAAGATCGCCGTGCCGGCGGCCCCGACCAACCTGAAGGCGGTCCCCGGCAACGGTGAGGTCGCCCTGTCCTGGACCGCCCCCGCACCCGGCCTGTGGTACTGGGTGTACTACCAGGACACCACCGCGGGCGACGCGCAGCCGACCCGGGCCGCCTACCCGGTCAGCACCGGCACCAGCTTCACCGCCGGTTACCTGACCAACGGGCACGCCTACACGTTCTCCGTCACCGCGATCAACGGCGGCGGGGAGGGCGCCGCGTCGAACCGGGTCACCGTCACCCCGACCGAACCGCTCCCGGCGGCGCCGACCGCCCTGACCGCGGCCGCCCGTGGGGACGGCACGATCAAGCTGAGCTGGACCGGGGCGTCGCCCGACCTGTGGTACTGGATCTATCAGCGTGATGTGACGGCGGGGGAGGCCTTCGCCCCGCTGGCCTATCCGCTGACCACCGGCACGTCGTTCACCGCCGGCTCGCTGAAATACGGGCACCAGTACCAGTTCCAGGTCTCCGGCATCAACTCGGGCGGGGAGGGCCCGCGCTCCGCGACCGCCTCGGCGACGAGCAAGCTGGACGCGCCGACCGACCTCACCGGGGTCGCCACCGGCGACGGATCGGCCCAGCTGTCCTGGAGCGGCCCGAGTGCCGACACCTGGTACTGGCTGTACTACCGCGACGTGACCACCGGCCAGACCTTCCAGAAGGCCGGCTACCCGATCACCGACACCACGTTCACCTGGTCGGCCACGGTGAGCGGGCACACGTACGAGTTCAAGGTCTCCGCGATCGGGGCCGGCGGCGAGGGCAGCGCCTCCACGCCCGTGCGGGTCACCGTCCAAGGAGGCGCGCCGGCGGCACCGACGTTGAGCGGCACGGCCGGCAACGGCAAGTTCACCCTGTCCTGGACCGCGCCCGAGGCCGGCGCCATGTACTGGATCTACAAGCGCTGCGTCGGGTGCGGCGAGACCAGGCTGGTCCCGATGGCCTATCCGGTCAGCGGCACCACGAGCTTCGTCGACACCGCCGTGGTGAACGGCTACGCCTACCAGTACCGGGTGTCCGCGGTGAACAGCCACGGCGAGGGCGCGTGGTCCAACGCGGTGTCCGGCACCCCGTTGCCGCCGCGGCCGGCCGCGCCGGGCGGGATGACCGCGAAGACCAGCGACATGACCATCGTCCTGGACTGGACCGCGCCCGCCTCCGGGCTGCTCTACTGGATCTATTCACGGGACGTGACGGCGGGCCAGTCCGACTTCACCCGTTCGAAGTATCCGACCGACAAGACCACCTTCACGGTCACCCCGCTGACCGACGGGCACCGCTACGACTACTACGTGACCGCGGTGAACGTGGCCGGGGAAAGTGCCAAGTCCGCCACGGTGAGCGGCACCCCGATGCCCGGCCGGCCGACGGGTCTCACCCTGTCGAACGTCGGCGGCACCTCCGTCGACCTGAAGTGGACGGCGCCCAGCCCGGGCGGGGTCTGGTACTGGATCTACAAGCGGGACGTGACCACCGGGCAGGGCTTCACCCGGCTCGAGTACCCGTCGTCGACCACCGCGTTCACCGCGCAGTACCTGCACCACGGCCACACGTACGAGTTCTACGTGGCGTCGATCCGCGGTGACGGGGAGAGCGACGGCTCCAACACGGTGCGGGTCACGCTCCAGCCGCCGGACGGGGCATCAACCTGCGACAACGTGTACAGCAACTACCTGACCAGGCCCGAGGGCCTGCTCCCCGCCCCGATCCCGGTGCTCGGCGGGCGGGTCCGCTACGAGCAGCGCTCCGACATGCTGCTGCGGGCCTGCCTGATCTACGGCCCGACCGGGAACACCCGCAAGGTCACCGTGAAGATCAGCTGGAACACCAGCAACTACGAGCTCAACGAGGGGTTCTTCTGGTACTTCCTGGTCGACTGCACCACCGGTCAGGAGGTCAAGCACGACAACTACTTCACCTACGACCGCGGCGCCACCAGTGGCACCCGGGAGTTCAGCTACTACGTGGACCCGAGCCACTACTACCGGGCGTACGCCACCGGTGACGGCAGCATCCAGTTCGGGCCGGCCGGCACGCTCGGTGTCGACAGCAAGTTCGCCGGCTGGCACCCACCGACCGGCATCCGGAAGCTGGTGCCGTCGACGAACTGCATGTGACCGCCGCCCGCCGGCCCCGGCACGTCGCCGGGGCCGGCGGGCCGAGCCGGGCAGTGCGGCCGAGGCCCAGACGACCCGTCAGAACGGCGGCGCCGCCTTGGACGCCACCGAGGCTGCTGCCCGGCCGCCCTCCGCGCGGCCGACCAGTATTCCTCCGCCTGCTCAGCCCACCTGCCACTTCAGCGCCAGTCGAAGTGTTCACGATGCAGGTTGCGGCTGCGCACGCCGGCGCGACGGAAGCGGCGTACGAAGGAATCGACCATCTGCGCGGGCCCGCAGAGGAAGACCGACAGCCGCCCGGGGTCGGTGTCGACGGTGTCGAGGACGGCATCGGCGGTGAGATACCCGCTCGTGGTGGTGTCGTGCAGATGCACCCGGAGCCCGGGGTGGGCCTCGGCGAGGGCGGTGATCTCGTCGGCGAACGGGGCCTTGCCCTGGGCGCTGTAGAACAGGTCTACCTGGGCCGGTCCGCTCTGCTGGTCGAGGGCGCGCAGCCAGCTCAGGAACGGGGTGATGCCGATGCCCCCGGCGATCCAGATCTGCCGGTCGGTGCCGCGGGACCGGTCGAAACGGCCGTGCGGCCCGCCGACCACTGCCGGCATGCCCGGCCGGACGAGGGTCTGCATGCGGGTGGTGTCGTCGCCGAGCGCCTTGATGGTGAACCGCAGGAACCGGTCGTGGGGTGCGCTGGAAATGGTGAACGGATGGCGCCGCCACCCGGCGCCGGTTTCCAGGAACAGCATGGCGAACTGGCCCGGTGTGAACACGATCGGCCGGCCCAGCGCGGTCAGGGAGATCTCGGTCAGGCCCGGTCCGACCGTGGTCACCGCGGCGACCTGATAGTCGTGCAGCGCCGTCAGATGCCGGGCGACGATCTCCCGATAGAGGTAGAAAGCCAGGCCGGTACCGCCGGTGATCAGGTAGCTCCAGTGCAGCACCACGGAGCCGAACATGGTGCCGTCGAGCAGGCCGTGCACGAACGCCGCGGCCAGGAACAGGCCGGTCAGCCGGTGCAGCGCCCGCCAGCGCTCGTACCCACCGAAGATCCAGCGGCACACGGCGAGCACCCGCCGTGCCACGGGGACCGCCGTCACGCGCTCGGCGGTGCGGGCCAGGTGCGGGCCGATCCAGGGCAGCATCGTGCGCCAGCGCGGCGCGATCGCCCATGCCGCCAGCGCGAGCAGGCCCCACACCCCGGCCTGGGCCAGCAGGCCGCCGACCTGCTGCCCACCGCCGCCCGGTGCGGGTGCACGGTGCCCGGAGGAGAACATCACGTGCGGCGCCAGCAGCACCAGGCCGGTGACGGAGAGCCGGCGGTGCCAGATGGCGGCCCGGTCGATCCCGTCGAACCATGTCTCGACGACCGGCAGCAGCGAGATCAGCGCCATCGCCAGCGACATGAGCAGCACGGCCTCGGCCCCGGCGAGCTGACCGGCGAACGACGCCCAGCCCCCGTCCGGCGGACCGACGACGATCCAGAGCACCGCGAACCCCACGGCCAGCGCGCCGGCGCTGAGCGGACCCAGGTAGCGGACCGGTGGTAGCAATGATCTGATCGGACTCTCGCCCGGACGTGCGTCAGCACTCACCGTCACAGGATCGCACCACCGGTGAAGTACGGTCGCCGAGACACCGAAACCGTGCGTAACGCGCCGCCGCGACCCGTGGTTGATGGAGGTCACAGCCGAGAGGGTCCGGCCCGGACCGTCGGCTGCTCAGCCGACGTCGGTGACGGTCAGCCGGCCGTCCTCCGTGCCGCAGATCAGCGTCTCCGCGACGGCTGTGCAGCCCTGTGGGCCGACGGCGTCGACGATGCCGCGCCACTGCAACCCGCCGGTCGCCAGGTCGATCCGGCCGGCCGTGACGCGGCTTCCGTCCGGGGGGATCGGGCGCAGGTAGTACGCCGGGACGGAGCGGATGGCGTCCCGTACGGCGGTGCCCGCGCCGAGGGACACCATGACGGTGCCCGTGACAGTGTCGATCAGCGCATACCTTCCGTGGTCGGCGCTGTCGACCAGCGCCCTGTTCTGCCCGGTGACCGGTACGGCGTCGACGAAGCCCGCCGCACGCCAGCGGACGGTGCCGGTGCCCGGATCAAGTCCGACGGTCGCGCTGCCGTCGGTGAAGCACAGCACGACGCCGCACGCGCGGGCCGCCGGCCCGGTCACGATCTTGTCGGTTGCTGACTGCGCGTACCGCCAGCGCTGTCGCAGCGTGTCCAGGTCGTACGCGGTCACCACCGCCCGGTCCGTCTCCAGCCGGTTGACGAACAGCAGGCCGGACTCGACCACGAGGCCGTTGCGGACGGGCACACCGCTGTTGTTGTCCACGTGGCCCTGGGACAGCAGAGCACCGTCGCTCAGGCGCAGCATCTGGAGCCGGCCGTCCGGGGTGGCGGCCACGATCCGCTGCCGTTCCGGGCCGACGACCGCCCAGGACTCGTCACCCTCGATCGCCCGCGACCAGATCCGGCCGCCGTCGGCCATCCGTACCATGCTCAGCGTCCGGTCCGGCTGCGTGAGCAACGCGGTCCCGGGCGTCGCGGACACGACGTCACCGGGCAGCCGCCACATCTCCGCCCCGGTACGCGGATCGAGCGCGGCGGTCCCCTGGAGCAGAATCGGGACCAGCACCGCACCGGGCACCCGGGCCGTCATCCGGCCTCGCGGCATCGGCAGCCCCTTCGACCACCGGACCTCCCCGCTCCCCAGCTCGTACGCCGTGACCTGGGAACCCGCGTTGATGGACTGGACGAACACCGTGTCGCGGTCGGCGTCGACGAGGCTGGTCGACGTGAAGGCGATGCTCCACCGGGGCCGGATCACGGTGGACCCGGGGACGGCCGAGCCGGCGAGCGTCGCAGCACAGAGGACCGCCACAGCGACCGCCCGGCGTGCGACGACGCGGTGATGGAGGCGGCGTCGTGCGGGTGCGGGCACCGGCGCGGCGGAGCCGGGATCACCCAGCTCGATGATGGTCATGACGACCTCATCTCCTCATCCAACACCCTGTGGGTGCCGAAATGGCTCAGGCGTCGATGGTGACCACCGGGGTGTGCCGGCTGACCGCCCACTCCAGCGCCTGCCGCAGCGGGGGCATCGGCAGGGGGCGGCGGTATCCCAGGGATGCCGGAGCGGCATCGCACCCATCGGTGGACGATAGATCCCCGGGTGTGCCGAAATGAGCCGGGCCGGGGCGCTTTGTCATGGTGGCGGCGGCGTGACGCTGATGGTCACGGGGCCGTCAGCAGCTCGCGCCATCGCGCCTCGGTGTACCGGAACGGCTCGGTCATGGCCAGGAACTTCAGCACGGCCGCCGCGATCTCCTCCGACGCGGTCAGATGGGGATAGTGGCCGGCGCCCGCGACCTCCGCCAGCTGCGGACCGGTGAGCAGCCCGGCCACCGTGTGGTGGTGCTGGGGCGGGATCACCCGGTCGTCGGTGCCCCAGGCCAGCAGGACCGGCAGGTCGGTCAGGAACGCGAGGGTCTCGGTGGCGCTGACGGTCTGACCGCGCCAGTTGATCACGTTGCGGGCGGTGCGGACGAAGGTGCGGCGGTGGCCGGCGTTGGTGAGGCGGTGCAGGTCCTCGGCGACCGGGCCGGCATCGGGATGGGCCAGGAAGGCGGGTACGGCTCTGGTCACGTACTCCAGGAAGCGGCGGGTGAACGGCTCCGGGAAGCGTGCCAGCAGGGCGACCACCGCCTTCGCGCCCGGCAGGGTGGAGAAGCGCAGCATCGGGGTCAGCTGGGGTCCCAGGCCGCCGCTGCCGATCAGGGCGAGCCGGTTGGTGCGTTCCGGGAAGTGGAAGGCGAACTGCAGGGCGATGCCACCGCCGAGGCTGTGCCCGACCAGGGTTGTCGACCGCAGGCCGAGCGCGATGAGCAGGTTCCGGAGCCCGACCGCGTACGCGCCCAGCGAGTAGTCGCCGGCCGGCGGGTCCGACTCGCCGTGACCCGGCAGGTCGGGTGCGACGACGGTGTGGGTGGTGGCCAGGGAGTCCAGGATGCCGTTCCAGGTCTGCCGGGTGCTGCCCAGCCCGTGCACCAGCAGCAGCGGCTCGCCCTGGCCCGCCGTGGTGTAAGCGACGTACCGCCGGCCGATGCGGGCCCGGCCCTCGGTGCGGACGACGGCCGGCGGATCGGGTGTCTGAGGACGGTGGGATGGTTCGGTCCAGGACATCGCTCCCCCTCGCACAAGCGCGGCACCTCACCGTCACACGGGCCCGCGGGCAGCGGCCAGGGCCGGACGGCCGCGGAGATGACGACCCAGGACCCTGCCTGACGGGAGCCAAAGACTCGGGTCCGTCCGGGTCGCGCGGGCCCTGCACCTCTCCGCGGAGGAGAGGGACATGCCGCCGGCGTACGGGACCCGTGACGCGCATCCGGTGACGGAGAAGTAATCCGGGTTTCGCGATGAGTATTGATCTCGTTCGCTCCGGGTGATTGAGTGGCTCGCGCAGGTGACGTAGGTCACTGATCATTCCATCAGGCCCCGGAGGGGTTCCATGACGGCGAATCGGTATCGGCCACCGGCCTGGCCGCCTCCCTCTGCCTATCCGCCCCCGCAAACCTATCGGCCCGGTCCGACGCCGCCGCCGGCGTACCGGCGGCCCGCTCCGCAGCACGGCACGGGCGAGTGGCAGACCATCCGCGACCGCACCGCGCCGCGCCGGCCGGCCCGCGTCCGGCGTGCGGACGCCAGCCCGTGGAACTGGCTGCTGCTCGTACCGATCGTGCTGCCGTTGATCCCGGGTCTGTACAACCGCATCGAGCCGACCGTGTTCGGGATCCCGTTCTTCTACTGGGGTCAGCTGTCGTTCGCCTTCCTGGCCAGCGGGGTCCTCACCTTCCTGCACCTGAAGGTGCGGTGACGAGGGCCGGTGACGGACAAGCAGATCATGCAGCTGACGATCTTCCTGGCGGTCTTCGGCGCGGTGACGATGCTGGGCTTCGCCGCGGCCCGGTGGCGGCGGCCCGACTCGATCCACAGCCTCGAGGAGTGGGGCCTCGGCGGCCGTGCGTTCGGCAACTGGGTGACGTTCTTCCTGCTCAGCGGTGACGTCTACACGGCGTACACGTTCGTCGCGGTGCCCACCCTGGTGTACGGCGTCGGCGCGGCCGGGTTCTTCCCGGTGCCGTTCCTGGTCATCGTCTACCCGATGCTGTTCGTGGTGCTGGCGCGCTTCTGGTCGGTGTGCCACGTGCACGGCTTCGTCACCCCGGCCGAGTTCGTCCGCGCCCGCTTCGGCTCGCGCAGCCTCGGCACCATCATCGCCGTGCTCGGCATCGTCGCGACCATGCCCTACATCGCCCTGCAGCTGATCGGCATGGAGGCGGTGTTCGAGGTGATGGGCCTGCCCAAGGGCTGGCCGCTCACTGTGGCCTTCGCGGTGCTCGCGCTCTACACCTTCAACGCCGGGCTGCGCGGCCCGGCGCTGGTGTCGATCATCAAGGACGCGCTGGTCCTGTGGACGGTGCTGGCGGTGATCATCATCGTGTCGATGACACCGGGCCAGTGGGACGTGGTCTTCCGCATCGCCCAGGACAAGTACGCGACCAGCCCACGCACCGACGACGGCCTGCTGCTCGCCCCGCAGAACCAGCTCAACTACGTGACCCTGGCGCTGGGCTCGGCGGTCGCGCTCTTCCTCTACCCGCACACGCTCACCGGCGTGCTCGCGGCCCGCAACCGCGGCACGCTGCGCCGCAACCTGGCGGCTCTGCCGCTCTACACCCTCACCCTCGGCGTGCTCATGCTGATCGGTTTCGCCGCGGTCTTCGACGGTACGAAGGCAGTGGGCGGCAACGGCAACACCGTGGTGCCCCAGTGGTTCGCGGAGAACACCCCACCCTGGACGGCCGGGCTGGCCTTCGCGGCCATCGGCGTCGGCGCGATGGTCCCGGCGGCGATCATGTCCATCGCCGCGGCGAACCTGTTCACCCGCGACCTCTACCGCCAGTACATCCGCCCGCACGCCTCGGCCCGGGAGGAGACCTACGTCAGCAAGACGGTGTCGCTGACGGTCAAGTTCGGCGCCCTGCTGGTCATCCTGCTGCTCAACACCCAGTTCGCCATCGACCTGCAGCTCATCGGCGGTGTCCTGATCATGCAGACCCTGCCGGCGGTGGCCCTGGGCCTCTACACGAACTGGTTCCACCGCTGGGCGCTGGCCGCAGGGATCGGCGCCGGCCTGGCGGTGGGTCTGCTGATGCTCTACCAGGTGCCCAAGTACGCCGGTGACGGCCAAACGGTGGTGCGCGAGCACCTCGGCGGGTCCGCGTGGCCGCTGAGCAACCTGGGCATCGACAGCGACGCCTCAATCTACGTAGGAATCGTCGCCCTGGCGGTGAACCTGCTGGTGGCGGCGCTGCTCACCCCGGTGCTGCGCGGCGCGGGCGCGGCCGACGGCCGCGACGAGACCCAGGAACGCGACTATGTCGCGGACGAGGGAGACCCGACGGTACGCCGGATGGTGGAGATCCTGGACGGCGAGCCGGTCGCCGACCGGGCCGAGCAACCGGGTTCGCTGTTCACGCCGGTGTCCCGCCGGTCCCCGGGCGATGGGGTCAGAACCAGGTGACCGCACCGGCGCGGCCGGCCCCGCCGGGGTCCGGGTGGGGCCGGCCCGGCTGGTCAGGCGGCGGTGTCGCGGTGGGTCACGAAGACCAGGCCCTGTGTCTGGCGGGCCGGGTCGTAACCCAGTACCCGCACCAGGTGCCCGGGATTGGCGTCATGGCAGGCGTCCAGTTCGTCGAGGACCACGTCGGCGTCCTGGACGCCGAACAGCGGCAGCTTCCACATCGACCAGTACGCGGTCGGCGACGCCGACGGGGCGGCGTGTTCGACGGCGGGAATCCAGCCGGCGGCCACGATGTGCTGCAGTTGCCGGCGGACCTGCGCCCGGCTCAGCGGCGGCAGGTACGAGAACGTGCCGTACCGCTTGGTTGTCGGAGCATCCACGGCAGCCTCCTCAGGCATTGGCGAGCTTGTCGACGATGTCGAAGTCGAAGCGGACGTCGCCCCAGGTCTGCAGGGCGGCGTGGAGTTCCGGGCTGTGCCCGGCCGCCTCGCGGAGCACCGCGTCGCCGTCGCGGTCGAGGTCGCGACCCTCGTTGCGGGCCAGCACGCACGCCTCGACCGCGACCCGGTTCGCGGTCGCGCCGGCCGCGTTGCCCCACGGGTGGCCGAGCGTGCCGCCGCCGAACTGCAGCACCGAGTCGTCGCCGAAGATGGACACCAGGGCCGGGATGTGGCCGACGTGGATCCCGCCGGAGGCCACCGGCAGCATCCCGGGCAGGTGCCCGAAGTCCTGGTCGAAGAAGATGCCCCGGGAGCGGTCCTCGGCCACGGACGGCTCGCGCATCAGGTCGATCCACCCCAGGGTCGCCTGCCGGTCGCCCTCCAGCTTGCCGACGACGGTTCCCGAGTGCAGATGGTCGCCGCCGGCCAGGCGCAGCGCCTTGGTGAGCACCCGGAAGTGGATGCCGTGCCGCGGGTTGCGGTCCAGCACGGCGTGCAGCGCGCGGTGCACGTGCAGCAGCATGCCGTGCCGGCGGGCCCAGTTCGCCAGCGAGGTGTGCGCGGTGAACCCGGCGGTCAGGAAGTCGTGCATGATGATCGGCATGCCGAGCTCGCGGGCGAACTCGGCGCGGGTGAACATGTCCTCCACCGTCCCCGCGGTGACGTTGAGGTAGTGACCCTTGCGCTCCCCGGTCTCCTGCTCGGCCTGCCGCACCGCCCCCGCCACCGCCTCGAAGCGGTCCCGCCACCGCATGAACGGCTGCGAGTTGATGTTCTCGTCGTCCTTGGTGAAGTCGAGGCCGCCGCGCAGGCATTCGTACACCGCACGGCCGTAGTTGCGCGCCGACAGGCCCAGCTTCGGCTTGATGGTGCAGCCCAGCAACGGCCGGCCGAACTTGTCGAGCTTGTCGCGCTCGACCCGGATGCCGTTCGGCGGGCCGCCGCAGGTGAGCACGAAGGCCAGCGGGAAGCGGACGTCCTCCAGCCGCAGCGAGCGGATCGCCTTGAAGCCGAAGACGTTGCCGGCCAGCGAGGTGAGCACGTTGACCACGGAGCCCTCCTCGAACAGGTCGAGGGGGTAGGCCACGAACGCGTAGAAGGCCTGCGGGTCGCCGGGCACGTCCTCGATCCGGTACGCGCGGCCCTTGTAGTGCTCCAGATCGGTGAGCAGGTCCGTCCACACGGTCGTCCAGGTGCCGGTGGAGCTCTCGGCGGCGATGGCCGCGGCGGCCTCCTCGCGCGGCACACCCGCCTGCGCCACCACCTTGAAACAGGCCAGCAGGTCGGTCTCGGCGGGACGGTAGCCGGGATCCCAGTACGTCGCGGCGTACGCCTGCACGCCGGCCTCGTACATCTTGCCAGGTGCCGTCGTTGTCATCGGCTTCTCCTCATCGCGCTTCTCAGGCGGCCCGGCGGCTCTCCACGAGCCGCTGGATCATCGGGGTCAGGATCAGTTGCATGGCGATGTCGAGCTTGCCGCCGGGGATGACGATGGAATTGGCCCGCGACATGAAGCTGTCGTGGATCATCGTCAGCAGGTACGGGAAGTCGATGCCGCCCGCGTCCCGGAACCGGATCACCACGAGCGACTCGGACGCGGCCGGGATGGTGCGGGCCACGAACGGGTTCGAGGTGTCCACGGTGGGCACCCGCTGGAAGTTGATGTCCGTCTTGGCGAACTGCGGCGTGATGGTGCGGACGTAGTCCGGCATCCGGCGCAGGATCACGTCGGTGACGGCCTCCGGCGAGTACCCGCGATGCCGGCGGTCACGGTGCAGCTTCTGGATCCACTCCAGGTTGATCACCGGCACCACGCCGATCTTCAGATCGCCGTACGCGGCCAGGTCCACCGTCGGCGTGACCACGGCACCGTGCAGGCCCTCGTAGAACAGCACGTCGACGTCGGGATCGAACGGCCGCCACGGGGTGAACGTGCCGGACGGGCAGCCGTAGGCGCGTGCCTCGATCTCGTCGTGCACGTAGTGCCGGGTGCGACCGGTGCCCTTGGCGGCGAACTCCTCGAACGTGCCGCCGAGCTCGTCCAGCAGGTTCGCGTCCGGGCTGAAATGGCTGAAGTGGGGGTTGCCGCGGGCCTCCGCCTCGGCGATGGCCACCTGCATGCCGTCCCGGTCGTAGCGGTGGAAGGCGTCGCCCTCGATGTACGCGGCGTGCACACCCTCCCGCCGGAAGATCTGCACGAAGGTGTTCTTCACGGTGGTCGTGCCGGCCCCCGAGGAGCCGGTGACCACGATGATCGGATGGCGGATGGACACGGGTTTCTCCTGTCGAGGTCAGGACCGGAACAGGCCACGATGGGAGAACAGCGGGGAGTCCTCGTGCCGGGCCGGCGCCCCGGCCAGGTAGCGGTGCACCCGTTCGACCTTGGTGCGGGAGCCGAACACCAGCGGCGTGCGCTGGTGCAGGGCGCCCGGCACCAGGTCGAGGATCGGCGTGTGCCCGTCGGTGGCGGCGCCGCCCGCCTGCTCGCACAGCTGGGCGACCGGGTTCGCCTCGTACACCAGGCGCATCCGGCCGTGCCCGTACGGCGCGCGGCTCTCCGCGGGGTAGAGGTAGATGCCGCCGCGGGACAGGATGGCGTACGTCTCGGCCGCCAGCGAGGCGAACCAGCGCATGCTGAAGTCGCGCTGCCGGGGGCCGCTGCTGCCGCTGACCAGGTCGGCGACGTAGGACCGGATGCCGCGGTGCCAGTGCCGGGCGTTGGCGGCGTTGATCGCGTACACGGCTGACTCGGGCGGGAGCTGCAGCCCGCGTCGGGTGCTCGTGAAGCCGGCCGGGCCCAGCACGTACCCGTCGGTGCCGTGCCCGAAGGTGAGCGCCAGCACGGTGGCCGGGCCGAACAGGATGATGCCGGCGGCCAGGTGCCGCCGGCCCGGCTGGAGCAGCCCGCCGCCGACCGCGTCGGTGACCGGCAGCACCGAGAAGATGGTGCCGACCGGCGCGTCCATGCCGAGGTTGGCCGGCTCGTCCACCGCGACCAGGGTCACGACGACGCTGCCGCCGCGGGTGACGGGCACCGGCGCGGCCTCGCCCGCCATGCCGACGGCGGCGACGTCGGCTCCGGTGACCGCATCCCGGTAGAGGGCGCGGGCCCACGGCTCCAGAACGCACGGCTCGGTGGTCCGGGTCGCGATCTTGCGGGCCAGCTCGGCGCTCGCCGCGGCCAGCCGGGCGACGACATCGGCGGCGGCCGCGGCGGGCCCGCTGCACCTGCCGTGCGCGGCGAGATCTCCGATCAGCGTCGGTGCCAGCGGAACGTGGGGGACGGCCATGACCGAGTGTGTGCGCAGCCCGTCGGTAAAGCCAAGGCACGCTTTTCTGCGAAGGAGGAAAGCAAAACTATGCTTCGGTCATGAAGGACGTAACGCTCCGTCAGCTGGAATTCCTGGCCGAGACGGTGGAGGCCGGGTCGCTCGCCGGGGCCGCCGCCCGGCTGCATCTGACCGGCCCGGCGATCGCCCAGCAGCTGCGCCGGCTCGAGCGAGCGGTCGGGCAGCCCCTGCTGGAACGCGGTCCGAGCGGGCAGCGCCCCACCGACGCGGGGCGGCTGCTCATCGAGACCCACCGGCGGGTGCGTGCCGAACTGTCCGCCTGCGACGACGGGCTGCGGGCCCTGCGTTCGGCCGAGGCGGGCCGGGTCACGGCGGGTGTGGTCAGCACCGCCCAGTACTTCGCGCCGTTCCTGCTCGCCGCGTTCGGTCTCGCGCACCCGGGGGTGCGGGTCGGCCTGGTGATCGGCAACCGGGAGGAGATCGTGGCGCGCCTGGACGACTACACGGTCGACCTGGCGATCATGGGGCGCCCGCCGCACGGGCTCGAGGTGGAGCACCAGGTCTTCGGCGACCACACGTACGTGATCATCGCTTCGCCGCGGCACGGCCTGGCCGTGCCCGGACGACTTCCGTTCGCGCGGGTGGCCGAGGAGACGTTCCTGGTCCGCGAGCCGGGCGCCGGCACCCGGCTGCACTTCGACGCGCTGTTCGACCTGGCCGGCCACGAGCCGACGATCGGCATGGTGCTGGACTCCAACGAGACCATCAAACAAGCGGTCATGGCCGGGTTGGGCCTCGCCCTGATCTCGGCGCACACCATCGCCGCCGAGGTGCACGACGGCCGCCTGACCGTGCTGGACGTGGACGGCCTGCCGATCCGCCGGCACTGGCTGCTGGTGCGGATGGCCAGCCGGACGATCGGCCCGACCACCCGGGCGCTGTGGAACTTCGTCTCCCTGACCGGCGCCGACTACCTGCCCACGTTGGAGGGCTGAGGCGGGCCTTCGCCGCCATGCTCACCGGCGTGCCCGGAGACCGGCTCGGCGGGCGTCTGCCAGGTCAACGCAGCGCGTCAGCTACCTCCGGAGTGCGGGTCTCGGCGGGCCGCTTCCACGAGGCGGCGGAGGACCTCCAGGCGGAGCTGATCGTCGAAGGAGCCGCCCACAGCCGACGTTGCCCGATAGCACGCCAGCCAAGCCGCCTCGCCCGGATCTTCGGCGAGCGCGGCCAGGACAGCCTGCACACCGTGGAATCGATAGAACGCAGCCTGCATCTCGTCCGGCGGCGTCGCGGGGTCGTCCCGCACCGCGGCGTACCGATCAGCGAGCTCGCCGAGGCGGGGGCGCAAACCGTCGGCATCGGCGCGGGCGGTCAGGGCCTCGGCCACAGCCGGTTCGTCGGTGATGGCCGTGTGCCGGGCGACCAACCCCGCGGTGAGTGCGGCCAGCAGTGGCAGGTCCGCCGCCTCCGGACCGGCGAGGAGCACACCTAGACCCGCCAACGCGGGGTGGTTCGCGAAGGTTCCGGGCACGAGCGGCGAGACCTTCGGATCCAGCCGTACGGCGGGGAGCGGCCCGTCGAGCATCAGGTGTACGCCGGTGATCTGCTCCGCCGACGTCAGCGCCGCCGCGGGATCGGTGGTGACCGAGGAGGTGAGTCTGCCGTTCGCTGCCTTGCGCAGGCGGGCGCGGCCGGTGGAGTCCCAGACCGCGCTGACCGCCTCGCCTCCGGTGCTGAGCCCCGGCAGGATGTCGAGGCGGGCGCCCTGGTAGCCGTTGGGCTCCAGCAGCACAGTCCAGGAACCGGAGTGGTCGAGCAGCGCCAGGCCGGTGGCCGCGGCAGCCGGGAAGTCGACGGGGGCTTCCTCGGTCATGAGCAGCGCGATCGCGGTCAGGTCACCGCCCCGGACGTACGTGATGCAGCAGCCGGCGGTGAGGAGGTCGCGGGGCAAGGTCATGGGCGACATACTCTCAATCGGGAGGTGCCATGCCCGGCAGTCTTGAGGATTCCGTGCTGGTCGAACGTCACCTGTTCGCGGTGGTGGACGTCGATGGCAGCGATCCGCCGTGGCCGGGTGGGGTGGTGCCGCCGGACGAGGCGGTGTGGGTGTTGCCCGGCAGAGTGGACTTCCGGAGTGTGGGTGAGGATCACGTCGTCGCCGTGCGGTTCGAGTCCTGGGATGGCGAGCCGGGTGAGCCGGATGCAGAGTGGACCGAGCTGGATGAGGTGACCGTGGTGCTCAGTTCTGGGAGCGTTCAGCTGTGGGCGCTGACCGACGGGCCGTCGAGTCGGACGTTCACCGTGGGGCGCTCCGGGGCGTACCGTCTGCGGGTTTTTGTCCGGGGCACCGACGAGGTGCTGATCGCGCAGCTTGAGGGAACCGAGATCCCCGACGGCACCGAGCAGTACCTGCTTCGTTTCCGGCCTGCCTGAGCCGCAGTGGGGCGCCGCGAGCGGCCGGAGCCGCCCGCGGCCGGTGCGGATCACTCCGCGCCGTCACCACAATCGATCGTGTCGTCCGGGATGACCGGGACGCCACCCGGTGGTTCCGGTGCCGAGCCCTCGGCGCCGAAGATCCGGACGTAGAAGGCGTCGCCGTCGATGATCCGGTCGGCGCTGAACCACGAGCCGAGCCGCCGGCCCGCCTCCTGGTTGTCCGGCGCCGGGATCGGCCGGACGGCGTACTGGCCGGTCGCCGCGCCCTCGGCGGTGCACGCGAACGGGTACTCGTCACAGTCCTGGCCCAGGTCCGCGTAGCCGGGCCAGCGCTGGTTGCAGTACCGCACGGCGGTCGTGCGGTTCAGCTTGCGTTGCGTCTTGTTCTTGAACATGCGGTGCAGCGGCTCGGCCGCCGACCCGCCCGGCAGGTCCTTGCCGGCGATGATGGGCTCGGTCTGCGCCGGGAAGTTCTGCGCGTTGTAGATGTTCCAGGCCGAGTACTTCACGTCCTGGTCGTTGACGTCGTAGGACAGCCACGGATCGGTCAGGTTGAAGATGGAGCCGTTCTTTTGTGCCAGGTACCACGCCGAGTCGAAGCGCACCTGCGTCGACGGTCCGTCGTCGGAGAGTGTGCGTTGCGGGAAGCGGAACCGGGCCTCGGTGTCGAAGGTGCCGTAGGCGATCTGCTCGCCGGCGGCCTCGGACGGCTCGTTCGCCGGTGAGAAGTAGTACAACGTGGACTCACCGTCGTTCTCCCACTGCTGGGGCGTGCGGGTGACCTCGTCGGACGATGTCACGCACGACCCCGCCGGGTTGCCGTTGCACTCCGCCTCGAAGGTGAAGAAGCCGGCGTCGGCTGTGCCCCAGGAGCCGACCTGGTCCAGGATGGGCATCATCTCGACGTTGCGCAGCCCGTTGTAGGCCACCCCGATCAGCGTGATCCGGGCCGAGAAACCGCCGACGGGGATGCACACGAAGCCCACGCACCGGGCCTGCACCGCGCCGTAGACGCCCAGCCAGCAGTACGAGAAATGGTTCTTGATCCATCCCTGGTCGCGGCCCGAGAGCTCCGAGTTCTCCCGGCACTCGGCGGGCGTGATGTCGTCCGCGACCAGCGCGTCGGTGTCCCCGGCGAACCGCTCGCTGCGCGTGCCGTAGGTGGCGCCGTCGGCGAGGGCGCGCCGGTGGCTCTCCGCCGGCCCGGGCGGCGGTGCCTTCCGGGTGGCGGACTTGACAGCCGCCAGCTTCTGCTGGACGGCGGGATCGGTGAGGTCCTGGGTCGGGTTGCCGTGCTTGTCGAGGTATTCGGGGCCGGTGAGCAGGTACGAGCTCGTGACAAGTGTCTCGGTAGGCGCCTGCTGCGGCACCGCGGCCCGGGCCGGCGCCCCGAGCGCCGGCACCAGGATCAGGGCCGAGACGGCCGTCAGTAGCAGTCTTCTCTTGCGCATGTGGATCCCCGTTCTGTGTCCGCATCGCATGGCTTCCGGCGGCTCGTACGTCCGCCGGGTGCGGGGACAGGGGCGATCGGGGGCTCGTCAGCCCCGTGCGCGACATCTCAATTCCCCCGTCCGCCGCTGATGTCAACCGCGGCGGAAACCATGCCATCATGGATATTTGTCAATGGCATCGGATGATCAGACATAGATTTTGATCGATAAAATGAGTCACGCTACGGGGTTGCGCGGTCCTCGCCGCGCAGCGGCCCGACCCTGCAGGAGGCGTTGCGGCGGGCCACCGAGCCCACGTCGCCGATGACAAACGGAGCATCTGGGGCAACCTGGTGCAATCGGTCCGCGAGACCCGGGCTGGGGCTGGTCACCCACCTCACCCTGCACGAACTGGCCGTCGCGGCCCCGGCATCGTGGTCGCCGCCTGGGCAGGTCGTGTCCGTCTGCGAGAACCCCAGGTCATGCAGGCCGCCGTACGAGCAGGCAGCGGTGCGCCCCTGCTGTGCCTGTCCGGCAACCCGGCGAGCGTGGGTAGTCAGTTGTTGCGCCACCTGGTCACGGCAGGCGTTCCGGTCCGGTACCACGGTGACTTCGACTGGCCCGGGGTGGCCATCGCCGGTCGAGTGATCCAGCAGGGCGCCCTGCCGTGGCGGATGGCCGCGGACGGCCACGCTGTCGAACCGACCCGGAAGCCGCCCAGCGGGGCGGCCATCACCCGCGGGCTTCCCGGGTGAGCTCGAAGACGGGATGACGGGCGGCCTCGGCGATGAATTCCTCGACGGGGGCGTCGAGCGTGGCGTGGAAGTACCGGCGGGTCGGCCTGGCCAACGCGATGTACTCCTTGAGGACCGGGCCGGCCTCCTCCGCGGAGACCTCCCGCACCGTGCAGTCGAGGTGCTGTCCGCGCCGGCGCAGCACGACCCGGCCCGCCGCGCGGGCGTTGAGGACCCAGGAGACCGGACCGTACGGGGCGACCAGCCAGCGGCGCTCACCGTGCTCGACGAGCGTGACCGGGGTGGTGCGCGAGCGGCCGGTCTTCCGGCCCGTCGTGGTCAACATGTAGGAGTGCGGCACGACGCCGGCGCGGATCAACACGCTGATGGTCGCGTCGCCGATGCGACGTGCGCGGGTCATCCGGAACGCTGTCCGGTCCCGGTCGCCGTTCCCTGTGCTGTCCATGACCTTCCCTCCGGAGACGCCCATCCATACTGTCGGCCGCCCGATCAACCATCTCATGGGGATGCGATGACACCGTGATCGCTGCGTCGCGGTGTGCTGCCCAGCGTGGCCAGTTCGACGGCGCGGGCCACGTCGCCGGCCGTGATGACCCCGGACAGCCGGCCGTCGACAGCGACCGGCGCCCACCGGTGATCGCCGGCCAGCAGGGCCGGGGCCGCGTCCACCAGCGGCGTGCCGGGGTCGAGCACGCTGCCCGGGTCGATCGGCGCCTGGACATCGCCGAGCCTGCGCCGGTCGCGGTCGCCGACGGGGACGCGGCCCAGCCGGGTGAGGCTGACCAGCCCGGTCAACCGGCCGTCCAGATCGAGGACCGGAAAGATCCGGTACGGGTAGCGGCACGCCACGTCGATGACGAAGTTGTTGATCGTCTGGTGGGTGTAACCGCACACCGCGGGTGTGGTCATCACGTCGCCGGTCCGGACGCCCGCCAGCGCGGTTCGCAGCCCCGCCTCGGTGGCCTCGGCCCGGGCGGCCGAACGCAGGAACCAGCCCAGCAGCACCAGCCACAACCCGCCTACGTTCGCGATGAAGAAGACCTCCAGCAGGCCGAAGCCGATCAGCAGCCCACCCAGCAGCACCCCGGCCCGGCCGGCGGTGCGCCGGGCGGCGGCCCGGTCGCCGCTCCGCCACCACAGCGCGGCGGCGAGCACCCGCCCACCGTCCAGCGGCGTGCCGGGCAGCAGGTTGAACACCCCGATGGTCGCGTTGACCACCGCCAGCCAGGACAGCGCGGTGACGATCAGCGAGCCGGCGCCCCAGGCGTGCGCGGCGGCGGCGCCGGCGGCGAACACTCCGGCCCCGGCGAGGCTGACCAGCGGTCCCACCACGGCGATCAGCAGGTCACCGCGAGCGTGCGGCGCCTCGCCGTCCAGTTCCGCGACCCCGCCGAGCAGCCACAGGGTGATCGCGCGCACCCGGATGCCGTAGTGGCGGGCGACCAGCGCGTGCGCCAGCTCGTGGGCCAGCAGCGCGGCCAGGAAGACCACCGCGACGATCACCGCCACGCTCCAGTAGCCGGCCGCCGGATACCCCGCCGACCCGCCGGGCAGCACGACCATCGCCAGACCCTGCACCAACAGCAGCATGATCACCAGAACGGACCAGTGCACCCCGATCGGGATGCCTGCGAACCGGCCCAGCCGTACCGTCTGGCGCATCGCCTTCACCACCTCGCCTGGGAGGTGTCTCCACCCTTCGCCCGGCCGGCGCGCACTGCCAGGGCCGGTGGTCCCGTCGCTGACCTCCATCCGGGGCGTGCCTGATCGCGCCGGCCCGCGCGTGCGGCCGGTCGCCGGACCCGGGTCATCGGTCGGCGTGGGCCGGTGTGGAGGTCTGCTCCGTCTCGGCGCCGGCCGGCCGGCCGGCGGTGGTTGCGGCGAGCTCGGCGATCAAGGCGGCCGGTGACTGCGCCCGGCCCCAGGCCGCCCGCTGCCGCTGGGCGCCGGTGCCCCGGGCCGCGAGCAGTTCGAGCAGCTGGGCCACCGTCCCGCCGTCGCCGAACGCGTCGAGGGCGTTGCCGGAGTGCGTCACCAGGCGGCTCACCATCGTCCACGGATCGACGGGGTCGCCGGTGAACGGGTCGATCGCGGGCCCGGCGAGGCCGTGCCGGGCGGCCGCCTCGAGGCCGCGGCGGATCGCCTGCCGGGAGGGGTGGCACACCGGGCTCCCGGCTGACGCGGCCCTGGCCTCGGTCGCTACGAGCGCCCGGATGAGCACGGCCACCAGGACGGCCGTGTCGACGTCGGGGCAGACGTCGGGCACTCGGATCTCGACGGTCGGGAACCGCGGCGACAGCCGCGCGAGCAGGTACACGCTCCGCTCGTCGAGCGCGGCACCGCGGGCGAGCAGGCCGTGGATCGCACGGTCGTAGGCCGCTGCCGCGTCCCAGACCGACGGCGGCCGGGCGGTCGGCCAGAGGGTCACGACGGAGTAGCGGCGGCTCGCCCATCCCGTGTCGTGCGCGTTCTCCAGCGGCGAGTTGGCGCTCAGGGCGAGCAGCGTCGCCAGCCACGGGCGCAGCCGGGCGAGAACCCGCACCCCGAGATCGCGGGAGGGCATGCCGACGTGGACGTGGCAGCCGCAGGTGCCCGACAGCGCCGTGAGCGCCGGATTGCGCCGGGCCAGCTCGCGATAGCGCGGCACGTCGGTGAGGGCGGCCAGGCCGGGCACCCCGTACGGTGAGACACCGCTGGCGACCAGCCGGCAGCCACAGGACCGGGCGGCCTCGGCGCTGAGCCGGCGCAGCCGGGTCAGCTCGCCGCGCAGCTCGCCGGCCGAGTCGCAGACCCGGGTCACCGTCTCGAACTGGAAGCGCATCAGCTCGGCGTGCGGCCAGGGTTGCCCGTGCAGGAGGCGGAGCATCTTCGGCGCGGCCGGCACCGGCCGCCCGTGGACCGGGTCCAGCAGGAGGAACTCCTCTTCGACGCCGAACGTCACGGGTCGCATCCCGATCGCCTCCTCCGAAGTGCCCTTCCCCTCCTCACCGCATCGCAACTGCCGGCGCGCGGCCAGGGCCGGATGACCGGGAGGCGATGCCGGGTTACCCGGCCCGGCGCGGGTGCTCGGCGGCGGATCCATCGCTGAGGTAATGCACGTACCAGGAGGCGGCGAGTCCGGCCACGGCCGGCAGCGCGCCGGGCTCCTCGAACAGGTGACCCGCGCCGGGCAGCACAACGAGGCGCTTCGGGCCCCGAAGCTGGGCCTCGGCGCGCCGGTTCAGCTCGAGCACCAGCGGGTCGGCTCCGCCGACGATGAGCAGGGTAGGCACGGTGACCTGGGCGAGGCGGTCCTGTGCCAGGTCCGGTCGGCCGCCGCGGGACACCACCGCCGCGATGCGCAGGTCGGGATCGCTCGCCGCCCGCAGCGCCGCCGCGGCACCGGTGCTGGCGCCGAACAGCCCCACCGGCAGGTGGGCCGTGGCCGGCCACTGCTGAACCCGGCGGACGGTGTCGGCCAGCCGGTCGGCCAGCAGCGCGACATCAAAGACGTTGCGGCGGTCCTGTTCCTCGTCGGCTGCCAGCAGGTCCAGCAGTACGGTCGCGAGCCCGGCCGCGCGCAGCTGGCGGGCCACCGCCCGGTTGCGCGGGCTGTGCCGGCTGCTGCCGCTGCCGTGGGCGAACACGACCACACCGCGCGGCCGTGGCGGCACGTCGAGCTCGGCCTCCAGCGTCACCGCACCGGCGCGTACCGTCGTCCGCACCTCGAGCGGCGGCCGGGCGGCGACGTGCACGCCGGGCGTCCGCCGGCCGGCGCGGTCGAGCAGAGCGGCCACCGCGGCGTCCGTGGCCGGGGTGAAGTCGTCGTAGTGTCGGCCTACCGCCAGGAACGGGTCCGGCATCCCCAGGCACACCACTTCGTCGGCGGCGGTCCCGAGACCGGAAACCGTGTCGGGGGCGCCGACCGGGATCGCCACCACCACCCGTGCCGCTCCCCACTTCCGTGCCACCTGGCATGCCGCGCGGGCCGTGGCCCCGGTCGCCGCCCCGTCGTCGACGATGATCGCGGTCCGGTCCTGGACCGGCATCCGTGGCTGGTCCCCGCGCAGTTGCCTGGCCCGCCGCGCCACCTCGGCCCGGGCGGCCTGCTGGGCGTCGGCCAGGTCGGCGTCGCTCACCCGGCACGCCGTGACGACGCCGGTGTTGACGATCGTCGCGTCGTCCTCCCCGACGGCGCCCATCGCCAGCTCGGGATCACCCGGCACACCGACCTTGCGCACGATGATGACGTCCAGCGGCAGCCGCAGCGCCGTGGCGACCTCGAACGCCACCGGCACCCCGCCTCGCGGAAGACCGAGCACCACCGCGTCGGCGTCCCGCCACCGGGTCAGCCGGCGGCCCAGCGCCCGGCCGGCGACCGTCCGGTCCCGGAACGACAGTTCGGTCATGCTTCCACGGTGCACGCCCCGGACCGCCGCGGTCAGAGGCTGAGGACCCGAGGAGGTTGTGCTACCGGCCCGATATGCCGGCCGCCTGGCGTCAGCCCACGGTGGCACCGACCAGTTGCCCGACGCCGAAGGTGACAGCCATGGCCAGGGCGCCACCGCCGACCAGCCGCCCAACCGCGCGGGTGAGGCCGGCCGAGCCGAGCTTGGCGCTGACCGCACCGGTGACGGCGAGGGCGAGGACGACCACGACGAAGGTGACCGCGACCCGGATGTTCGGCGGCGGCAGCAGGATCGCGACCAGCGGGAGCAGCGACCCGATGGTGAAGGCGAGCGCCGAGGCTCCCGCCGCGTGCCAGGGGTTGGTCAGGGCGTCCGGGTCGATCCGCAGCTCGGCGTCGGCGTGCGCGGCGAAGGCGTCGTCGGCGGTGAGCTCCTCGGCGACCTGACGTGCGGTGGCCCGGGTCAGGCCCTTGGCCTGGTAGATCGAGGTCAGCTCGTCGAGTTCCTGGTCGGGGGACTCGGCGAGTTCGGTGCGTTCCTTGGCGAGCAGGGCCCGTTCGGTGTCGCGTTGGCTGCTGACCGACACGTATTCGCCCAGGGCCATGGAGACCGCGCCGGCCACCAGCCCGGCGGCCCCGGCGGTGGCGATCGGGCCGCTGGACAGGGTGGCTCCGGCCACCCCGACGACCAGGCCCGCGGTCGAGACGATGCCGTCGTTGGCGCCGAGGACACCCGCGCGTAGCCAGTTCAGGCGTCCGGACAGCCCGCTGGTGTGCGGTTCACCGGGATGAGACATGGCCGTGTGCTCCGTCCCTGGTCTGCATGAGGACCATCGTGCCCCGGTTCGCCGGGCCGGGGCAGAGGCGACCGGCCCGTTGCGGACCGGCTCCTCCGGCGGTCAGTCGCCGTCGGGCCGGCCGGCGCCGTCCTGGATGGGTGCGGAGGTGAAGCCGTCGGTCCATGCGGCCTTCGAGCCGGAGTCGCCGATGCGGTAGGTGTCGAAGACGGCGAAACCGGCGATGACCACGGCCAGCACGGTGACGATCCTGGTGAGGGCGACCGAGAGCGGCGCCAGGTAGGCGCGCCGGCGCTGGTCGTCACGGGTACCAGGGCGACGACGAGCACGGAGAGGATGGCGTTCGGGCCGGCGAGGCGCCGGCGTGCCGCGGGCGAGACCGCCGTCAGCACGAGCAGCAGGGCGGCGAGCGGGAGCAGGACCACGATGGCGTGCACCAGCAGGATGTGCGCCGGTAGTCCGTTGACGGTGCCCATGGGAGTTCCTTCCGAAGCGGCAGGGAGGCGACGCGGAGCGGTGGCAACAGCCGGCTCGGCGTCCGAATCCTCCTATTTTCGCCGGAGGTGCTGGGTCTCCTCAGCCGAACGCATCATGAACCAGCGAACGTGATCGGCGCTCAGTCGAGCGGCGCCGTGGACTCGCGGATGATCAAGCGGGGGCCGATCGCCTCGACGCCGGAGCCCAGCGTGCCGTGGATGGCGGTGAACAGGCGCTGGGCGGCGAGGCGGCCCAGTGCCTCGAGGTTCATGTCGATCGTGGTCAGGGGTGGGCGGGCGTTGACGGCCAGGATGGGCCAGTTGTCGAAGCCGATGACCGCGACCTGGGCGGGAACGGTGAGCTTCTCCTGGTGCAGGACGTCGAGGACACCGCGGGCGATCTCGTCGGAGCCGGCGAAGATGGCGTCGATGTCCGGGTCGCGTTGCAGCAGCAGGCGGGCGGCGCCGCGGCCCCACGCCTCGGACCAGGTGCCGAACCAGACCTGGTCGCCGGCGAGCGGGAGCCCCTCCTCGGCGAGCCGTTCGAGGGCGCCGCGGGCGCGGTCGTGCGCGGCGCCGTAGGAGGGGTCGCCGGTGATGTGGGCGATCCGCCGGCGGCCGTGGCGGATCAGGTGGTCCACGGCCATTCGGCCGCCGCCGACGTTGTCGGTGACCAGCGACAGGTCGGCCGGGTCCGCCGAGGGGGAGTAGGCGTAGATCACCGGTACGGGCAGGTCGCGGCCCAGGGACGGCCGGGCGTCGGGGCGGGCACCGACGACGATCAGCCCGTCGACCCGCCGCGACAGCAGCGCCCGCAGATGGTGGCGTTCGCGGAGGTCGTCGCCGCGGGCGTCGCACAGGAACACCGATGTCTGGCCGGAGCCGAAGGCGTCCTCGGCGCCCATGAGGATCGGGATGGAGAACCGGCCCTCGAGGTCGGAGGTGAGCAGGCCGACCGTGCCGCTGCGCTGCGTGATCAGCCCCTGGGCGAGGGTGTTGGGCGAGAACGACAGCTGCGCCGCGGCCTGCACCACCTTGGCCCGGGTCTCCGCGCGGACCTGCGGCTGGTTGTTGAGCGCCTTGGACGCGGTCGCGATGGAGACGCCGGCCAGCTTGGCGACGTCACGCAGCGTGGCTCGGCCGGTGTGCTGTGGACCGTCCGCAGTGGAGTACTGCCCGGCCGAACCCCTTGACAACGGTTTTTCCTCCGTATTACGTTTTTGAAAACCTTTTCGGTCTTCCGCTGACTCCCCGGAAAACGCCTGCAGCTGCCCTGTCCTGCGCGGTATCGCGGGACCAGGTTACCTGGCGCGATGTCCTGACCGAAACGGCCCGAAACTTTCTTCGGAGGACATGGTGCGGTTCGACATATCCATCCCCATCCGCAGGACGATCGCCGGCCTCGCTCTGGCAACGCTGCCCATGACCGCGCTGGTCGCCTGCGGCGACGACGACAAGGGCCCGGGTGCCGCGCCCGCCGCGGCCGGTGTCGACGGCGTCGACGACGGCTCCGAGCTGACGCTGTGGACCCGCGCGCCGCTGGAGCTCCAGGCCAAGGCGCTGGTCGACGGTTACAACGGCAGCCACAAGAACCAGGTCAAGCTCACCATCGTGCCCAACGACGACTACGTGTCCAAGGTGGGTGCGGCGGCCGGCAGCGGCGACCTGCCCGACCTGTTCGCCGCGGACATCGTCTACGTGCCCAACTGGGCCAAGGCCGGCCTGTTCGCCGACCTGACCAGCAGCATCGCCCAGCTGCCGTACGCCGACAAGATCAACAAGGCGCACCTGGACGCCGGCACGTACGAGAGCAAGAAGTACGTCCTGCCGTTTGTCCTCGACCTGTCGGTCATGTTCTGGAACAAGGACCTCTACCGGCAGGCCGGCCTCGACCCGGAGCAGGGCCCGGCGAACCTCAAGGAGTTCAAGGACCAGGCCATCGCCGTCCAGAAGCTGAACAAGCCCGGCGTCAACGGCACCTACTTCGGCGGCAACTGCGGCGGCTGCAACGTCTTCACCTGGTTCCCGATGGTCTGGGCCAGCGGCGCGGAGGTCATGAACCCCGAGGGCACCGCGTCGCTGCTCAACGGGACCGCGGCGAAGCAGGTCTACGCCACCTGGCGTGAACTTCAGGCGGCGGGCGCCATCGCCCCCGGCGCCAAGGACGAGACCGGCGCCACCTGGGTCGCGGCCTTCCAGCAGGGCAAGATCGGCGTGATGCCGTACCCGGCGACGCTGCTGCCCACCGCCGACAAGACCGTCAAGGTCGGCGTGGCACCGATCCCCGGCATCAGCGGCGGCGCCTCCACCTTCGTCGGCGGCGACGGGATCGGCGTCAGCAAGGACGCGAAGAAGACCCAGCAGGCCTGGAACTTCCTGTCCTGGATGATGTCCGAGAAGGCCCAGGTCGAGGTGCTGGCCGCCAACAACACGTCGGTCGCCCGCAGTGACCTGACCGGCAACAGCTACTCGGCCAAGGACCCCCGCGTCGCCCTGATCAACGAGGTCGCGGCCAACCCCCGCAGCAAGGTGCCGGTGGCGATCAACTTCCAGCAGGCGTTCAACGCCCCGGGCAGCCCCTGGGTCACGCTGTTCCGCAACCAGGTCTACGGCGACGCGTCGACGCTGGACAAGGACAACGAGGCCGTCACCCAGGTTCTCGGCCAGCAGTGACGGTACGAGGCCGCCTCCCCGCCGGGTGGGCGTACGCCGCACCCACCGCCGTGTTCGTCCTGATCTTCTTCGTGATCCCGATCGGGATCGTGGCCCGCATGTCGGTCTCCGACTGGAAGCTGTTCACCGGCGACCGGGGCTGGAACTCCGGGAAGAACTTCCAGTCCGCCCTGGACGACCGGCTGCTGTGGCCGGCGGTGTGGTTCACCGTCAAGTACACGGTGGTCACCACGGTCATCCTGCTCGCGCTGGCCCTCGGGCTCGCCCTGCTGGTGCAGGAGTCGACCCGCTGGACCGGCTTCCTGCGGACGTCGTTCCTGGTGCCCTCGGCCCTCGGCCTGGCCTCCGCCTCGCTGCTGTTCTACGCCCTCTACTCCCCGCAGAGCAGTCCGCTGCTGGGCTTCACCGACCAGCCGATCTCGTTCCTGGGCACGCCGGTCTCGGCACTCTGGTCGACGGTGGCGCTGATCGTCTGGCGTTACGCCGGCTTCTACATGCTCCTGCTGCTGGTCGGGCTGCAGAGCATCTCCGGTGACGTCTACGAGGCGGCGCTGCTCGACGGCGCCAACCGCCGGCAGACGTTCCGCCGCATCACCCTGCCGCTGCTGCGGCCGTCCCTGGCGCTCAGCACGATCATGTGCGTCACCGGCTCGCTGCTCGCCTTCGACCAGTTCTACATCCTCACCAAGGGCGGCCCGGACAACAGCACGATCACCATCGTCCAGCTCGTCTACAACTCCGCGTTCCAGGGGCGCAACGACCTCGGCCGGGCGGCCGCGCTGTCGATCCTGGTCCTCGGCGCCCTGCTGATCATCAATGTCGTGCAGTTCCGAGGCCTGCGCGGCAAGGAGACCTGATGCTGCGCACCCCCTCGCGTGTGCTCACCGGCGCGCTGGCTCTGCTGTTCCTGTCCCCGCTCGTCTGGGCGACCGTCGCGTCGGTCAGCCCGCAGGCCGGCACCGCCCAGAACCACGGCTGGGGCCTGGGCAACTACGAGACCCTCGCCAACTACCAGGCCGGCATCGGCCAGTACCTGCTCAACTCGACCGCGGTGTCGCTGATGACGGTCGCGTTCACCCTGCTGGTGTCCGGGCTCGGCGGCTACGCCTTCGCGATGTTCACCTTCCCCGGGCGTAACGCCCTGTTCCTGGTCACCCTGGCGATCCTGATGGTCCCGTACGCGACCCTGCTCATCCCGCTGTACGTGCTGCTCAACGGCCTCGGGCTGCAGAACTCGCTGGTCGGGCTGTCGCTGGTGCTCACCATGTTCCAGCTGCCGTTCGCGGTGTTCATGATGCGCATCTCGTTCGAGGCGGTGCCGGGGGAGCTGCGCGAGTCGGCGCTGATCGACGGCTGCGGCAACTTCCGGGCCCTGCTGCACGTCCTGCTGCCCGCGGTCCGGCCCGGCCTGGTGACCGTGGGCATCTTCGCCTTCCTGGCCGCCTGGAACGACTTCATCACCCCGCTGGTGCTGATCAGCGACTCGGCCAAGGCGCCCCTGCCGCTGGCGGTGGCGAACATGCGCCAGCAGGTGATGGGCATCGTCGACTACGGCGCCACCGAAGCCGGCGTGGTCGTGCTCGCGCTGCCCTGCATCGTGCTCTTCCTCGCCCTCCAGCGGCACTACGTCCGCGGGTTCATGTCCGGCGCACTCAAGGGTTGAAACACGTGACAGTCGACGAAGCACCCAGCACCACCCGTAACGACAAGGCCACGCCCGCCGCACCCAGCACCGGACGACTGCAACCGCTTGGCCTGCGTGAGGTCAGCCTGCGGCCCGGGTTCTGGCAGCAGCGTCAGGAGACCAACCGGGTGGCCTCCCTCGAGCACATCGAGCAGTGGCTGGAACGCGCCGGCTGGCTCGGCAACTTCGACGCGGCGGTCGAGGGCCGGCTGCCCGGCGCCCGGCGCGGCCGGGAGTTCTCCGACACCGAGGTCTACAAGCTCCTGGAGGCCATGGCCTGGGAGTACGGCCGCACCGGCGACACCGCCCTGGACCGGCGGTACCGGGCCGTCGTGCGCCGGGTCGCCGCGGCCCAGGAACCCGACGGCTACCTGAACACCAACTTCGGCCGGCCCGGCCAGGCCCCGCGCTACAGCGACCTGGAATGGGGACACGAGCTCTACTCGTTCGGCCACCTCATCCAGGCCGGGGTGGCCCGGGCCCGCACCGCGGGGCCCGACGAGCTGTTCCGGGTCGCCGTGCGCGCCGCCGACCACGTCTGCGCGGCGTTCGGCCCGGACGGGATCGCGTCCGTGTGCGGGCACCCGGAGATCGAGCCCGCGCTGGCCGAGCTGTACCGGGTCACCGGCGAACGCCGCTACCTCGACCAGGCCCGCCTGTTCGTGGAGCGCCGCGGCCACCGGGTGCTCGCCGACATCGAGTTCGGGCGCGCCTACTTCCAGGACGACGTTCCGGTCCGGGAGGCTGAGGTCCTACGCGGGCACGCCGTGCGGGCGACCTATCTCGCCGCCGGCGCGGTGGACGTGGCCGTGGAGACGGGGGACACCGAGCTGCTCGACGCCGTGACCCGGCAGTGGCGCACCACGGTGGCGCGGCGCACGTACCTGACCGGGGGCATGGGCTCGCGGCACCAGGACGAGGCGTTCGGCGACGACTTCATGCTGCCGCCCGACCGGGCCTACTCGGAGACGTGCGCGGCGATCGGGTCGGTGATGCTGAGCTGGCGGCTGCTGCTGGCACACGGCGACCCGGCGTACGCCGACCTCATCGAGCGCACGCTGTTCAACGTCATCGCCACCTCCCCGGCCGACGACGGCCGGGGCTTCTTCTACACCAACACCCTGCACCAGCGGACTCCCGGCACCGAGCCGGCCCCGGACGCGCTCCTGCCGCGGGCGGCGTCCAGCCTGCGCGCACCCTGGTTCGCCGTCTCCTGCTGCCCGACCAACCTGGCCCGCACCTACGCGAGCCTGGCCGCCTACCTGGCGACCGTCGACGACGACGGACTCCAGATCCATCAGTACGCCGCCGCCACCATCCGCACGACCCGGTACGGCTGCGAGATCACCACGGGCTACCCCGACGAGGGGCGCATCACCGTCCGGATCACCGAGACACCCGAATCCCCCTGGACGCTGAGCCTGCGCGTGCCGAGCTGGGCCGCCGGCGCCACCCTCGACGGCCGGCCGGTGTCGCCCGGCTGGGCCCGGGTGCACCGCCGCTTCCACCCCGGCGACGTGGTGGTGCTCGACCTGCCCGTGCAGCCCCGCATCACCGCGCCCGACCCGCGCATCGACGCCATCCGCGGCTGTGTCGCCGTCGAACGCGGACCGATCGTGCTCTGCGCCGAGTCCGTGGACCTGCCCCCGGGCGTCGACCTGAACGCTCTGCGGGTGCTGCCGCACGCCGAGGAGCGCGACGGTGTCGTGGTCGTCGCCGGCCGTACGGTCCAGCCGCAGGCATCCGGCTGGCCGTACGGTCCCGCGTCAGAAAGTGTCGTCAGCGGGCCCCTGGACGTCCCGTTGCGTCCCTATCACCGATGGGCCCGCCGTGGCCCCTCGACCATGCGCGTCTGGCTCCCCCTCGCCGGCGGGCGAACCGACCCCTGACCTCACCTACGTCAGGACAGGAAGCTGCCGTACGGGCCGTTGAGGATGCCGTTCTTCTGGCTCTGGCTGAAGGTGCAGTTCGGGTAGCCGTAGAACGACGCGGACATGCAGGTGCCGTCGGTGGAGGTGGCGTCCGGAAGCCCGAAGGCGTGGCCGAGTTCGTGCACCATCCCGCCGTACCAGCGGGGCATCGGCTCGGTCTTGCCGGCCGCGCCGTCGGCGTCGTGGCCGCTGAGCAGGACCCAGCCGGGCTGAGCGCCGCCGCCGGACCGGCCGACCTCCTCGGCGCTGGCCTCGGCGACCATCAGCCAGCGGCTGTCGGGGTTGCTGAGGCCGAAGCGTTGCTGCAGCTCGCCCTGCATGTTGAAGATCACGCAGGCGTAGCGGTCGCCGCCGGGGGTGCAGTTGTTGTTGATGTACCAGTTCGTGTCGTGCAGGCCGTTGACCACTTCGACGGTCGGGCTGTTGAGCGTGAACGTCTTGCCCAGTTGCTGCTTGAAGAAGCGCTGCGCCTCGACCATCACGCCGGTGATGCCGGTGGGGTAGCGCTGGTCGAACGCCACGTCGGAGGGCTTGAGCCAGAAGACGCGCACGGTCCGGACCGGCGGGGTGCCCGGCGGCGGTGTGCTGGGTGTGTCGGTCACGCCGCCGGTGCAGGCCACGCCGTTGAGCGTGAAGCTTGTCGGCGCCGGGTTGACGGCGCCCAACGCGCCGTTGAACCCGAACGAGGTGCTGCCGTTGGTGGCGAGTGAGCCGTTCCAGCTCACGTTGGTGACGCTGACTGCGCTGCCGCTCTGGGTCGCCGTGGCGTTCCACGCCTGGGTGACCGTCTGCCCGCCGCCGAAGCTCCAGCGCAGTGTCCAGCCGGTGACCGGGTCGCCGAGGTTGGTCAGCGTCACGTTCGCGGTGAAGCCGCCGGCCCACTGGGCGCCGATCGTGTAGGTGACCCGGCATCCGGCCGCCGCGGCCCGGGCGGTGGCCGCGGTCGTCAGCCCGCCGGCCGCCAGGCACAGGGCCGAGGCTGCGACGGCCAGGCCGGTCCGTCGTCGTTGTGTCCGCATCTCACACCTCTCGATACTGGTCGACGTCAGTAGCCGTAGCGGTTCTTCAGGTGCCGCCACCAGTCCCGCAACATCCAGGCGTCGAAGTCGGTGATCCGGGTGGCGCTGCCGGCCTGCATCAGGAAGCCGCCGACTCCGGACGGGGTCCAGTCGTAGAAGTCGTCGAGGCCGAAGCTGTGCCCCATCTCGTGCAGCAGGATGTGGATGTTGTCGGAGTCCAGGGCGCCGACGTAGTACTCGCTGCCGATGCGCTGGCCCCAGTCACCGCCCGCGCCGCCGCCCATGCCGGCCGTCAGCCACAGGGACATGTCGTAGTGGTGGGCGGCCCCGCCGGGGCAGTTCGGGTAGGTGCCGGCCTGGTTGAAGAACCGGCCGCACGGTTCCGAGCACTGCGGGGCGTTCTCCCGGATGTTGTTGACGTAGACGTCGACCGACGAGTCCGTCCACTGCAGAGTCGCCCGGTCCCGGACCGCCCAGCCGACGACCTTGACCGGGACCGTGGCGTACGGCCAGCCGTTGTGGCCGGCCATCACGTCCATCCACTTCTTGAACTGCCGGGCCAGCGAGGCGTGGATCCGGTCGCGCAGGGCCGCGCTCACCGGCGCGCTGCTGTCCCACCGTACGCAGTAGTTGATGCTGCCGCCGTTGGCGAAGACCTGGTCCCAGCCGTAGTTCCGGAAGCCGTACAGGTTGGGGTAGGTCTGCTCCTGGTGGGCCCAGACCTGGTTGAGCGGGGTGACCAGGCCGGCCGGCGGGTTCCAGCCGGTTCCGGTTCCGGTGCCGATCGCCGTCGCGTACGTGCGCACCTCCAGCAGGCCGACCGACGCGGTGCCGCTCTGCAGCACCACCCGGAGCCGGCTGGTGCTGACCTGGTTGAAGGTCACCTCGTTGTAGCGGTTGGCCGCGACCGGGTAGCCGTTCGCCGCGGCGACGTCGGTGTAGGCCGAGCCGGTCCAGTACTGCAACCGCCACGACGCCGGCAGCCGGACGCCACCGTTGTCGTCGAAGAAGTACACGTCGGCCGAGCGCAGGGTCTGCGCCGTGGGCCAGGTGAGCAGCACCCACTGCTCCCCGGTGGCGGGCCAGGTGCCCCACCGGCGGTTGACGGTGTCGTTGGACGTGCTCGGGTCGATGCCGTCGTTGACCGCCGCCACGCTCTCCCAGGAGGACGTGGTCGACGCGGTGACCGTGGCCGTACGGGAGAGGTTGTCGCTCTGTCCCGGAGCGGCGACGGCCGCGGCCGGTGTGCCGAGCAGCAGGAGCAGGGTGGCGGCGGCGCAGGTCCGCAGTCTCATGACAGGGCTCCGAACTCGAGCAGGCCGGTGGAGAAGCCGGCGCGGGAGGTGAACGACAGGCGCAGCCGGGTGGTGCTGACCGGGGTGAAGGTCACCGTGTTCGCGGTGTTCGCCGCGACGCCGCAGGCCGTGCCGCCGGGCACGTTCGCCCAGGCGCTGCCGGTCCAGTACTGCACCTGGCACGACGCGGGCAGGTCGATGCCCTGGTTGTCGTCGAACCAGTACGCGGTGGCCTGGCGCAGGGTCACCGGCGTGGTCCAGTCGTACTGCACCCACTGGGTGCCCTGTTCCGGCCAGTTGCCGTAGACCGGGTGGCTGCGGTCGGCCGAGTTCGCCGGGGTGAAGCCGTCGTTGACGGCGGCGAGGCTCTCCCAGGCCGAGACGTAGGACGTCGACCGGCTCGCGGTCAGCGCGTGGTTGGTGACCGTCGGGCCCGGTCCGGTGCTGGTCTGGACGACCTGCTGGATGGTGCCGTCGGCGTTGAAGGTCATCCGGTCGACGGCGACCGAGCGCCGGAAGTTGCCGCCGCCGGGCGCGTTGGCGTTGTGGTAGACCATGTACCACTGGCCGTTGAACTGGGCGACCCCGGCGTGGTTGGTGGTCGAGGACACCTGGCCGAGCACCACGCCGCGGTGGGTCCACGGGCCCATCGGGTTGGTGGCGGTGGCGTAGCGCTGGCAGGCATAGCTGGAGGAGGTGACGCAGCCGTTGGTGTCGTTGGCGGCGTAGATCATGTAGTAGAGGCCGTTGCGCTTGAACATGAACGGCGCTTCCCAGTAGTTGCTCAGCCCCACCGGGGTCTGCACCGCGCCGACCGTGTCGATCATGTTCGCGGCCAGCCGGACCATCCGCGGGCTCCAGTAGCCACCCCAGTACAGGTAGGCCTGGCCGTCGTCGTCGACGAACACCGTCGGGTCGATGTTGAGTCCCGAGGAGTTGGCGGTGCTGTCGCTGATCAGCGGCCCGCCCTTGGCGTCGGTGAACGGGCCGAGCGGGCTGTCGCCGACCGCCACGCCGATGTTCATCCAGCCGGCGCCGTTGCCGTTGACCGAGGTGTACCAGTAGTAGCGGCCGTTGCGCGGTTCCACCTCGCTGGCCCACGCGTCGGCGCCCGCCCAGCCGAACGTCGCGATGGACGCGCGCGGGCCGCTGTCGGTCCAGTTCGCAGCGTCCGTTGAGGACAGCACCCGCCACTCGCGCATGACGAAGTTCTGGGTCCCGGCGGGCGCCTCGTCGCGGCCGGCGTAGATGTACATGGTGTTGCCGACCACCAGCGGCGCCGGGTCGGCGGTGTAGACCGAGGTGATGATCGGGTTGGCGGCGTGCGCCGGCAGCGCCGCGATCGGTGCGAGCACCAGCAGCAGCGGGAGCAGCAGCACCAGGGGAGTGCGGTAGCGCATCAGATTCCCTCTCCGTGCAGAGCGGCGATGTCGGTGGCGGCCAGCGCGCGGCTGTAGACCCGGAAGTTGTCCACGGCGGCGGCCAGATAGGGGTCGGTGTACTGGGAGCGGCCGATCCAGTTGCCGGTGGTCGGGCCGAGGTCGGCCGGCCCCAGCGTCATGGCGGCGTTGCGGGCGACCTCGGCGCCGTTGACGTACAGCACGCCGAGGGTGCCCGCCTTGGTGACGGCGACGTGCACCCAGGCGCCGGTCGGCAGGGCGGCGGGTGCGTCGATGCGCTGCTCGCCGCCGGCGCCGGTGGCGGTGATCGCGAACCGGGCGGTGCCCGAGCCCGAGCGCGGCGTCAGGAACATGTTGGCCCCGGTGCCGTTGCCGAGGTCGAACACCCGCGACCAGGTGGTCGCGGTGGTGATCCGCACCCAGCAGGCGATGCTGAAGGCGGTCGCCCCGGCCAGGAGGCCGGCCGGCAGCGCGACGTGGCTGCTGCCGCCGTTCAGCAGGACCGCGTTCCCGGTACGGCCGGACGTCCACGTTCCCCCGGTGACGGTGGCGGTCCAGCCGTTACCGGTGGCGTCGGCCGCCGTGACGCCGCTGGTTTCGTCGAACCGGTAGTGCGCCACGAAGGCCGGCAGCGGCGGGCCGCCGGTCACCGTCCAGTAGACGGTGTACCGCTGGCCGTGCATCCGGTGGAACGGCAGCAGCGACACGCCGTTCGCGGTGTACTGCAAAGGATCCGCCGTCGGTGTGAGAGCCGTCGGGTCCAGAGTGGGCAGTGCGGACAGGTTGGTGGTGCCGTACGCGCCGGCCAGCACGATCGGGCCCACCAGCACCGCCTGCACGGCCGGGTTGTCGGGGGTGGCCGCACGGCGCAGAGGCATCGGCAGGCTGACGTCGACCACGTCACCGGAGACGAAGGTGCGGTCCAGGACCGCGTACGTGCCGGGGGCGGCGGGCACCGTCAGCGGTGTGCCGTTGAGCCGCAGCTGCGCGCCCGCCGCCCAGGAGGGGATGCGGACGCGCAGGTCGATGCGGCCGGCGCCGGTGATGGTGAGCCGGGTCGACGGCTGCTGCGGGAACGCCGTCTCCTGCCGTACGGTCAGGTCCCGGCCGGGCCAGGTCAGCACCGACGGGATGAACAGGTTGACCCAGAGCCGCTCGGCGCCGTCGTGGAAGTAGATGCTCTCGCCGTACTTGGTGTTGCTCTCCATGCCGGTGCCGTGACAGCAGACGAAGCTCTGGTAGTCGTTGCTGTAGGTCTTGATCCCGCCGGCCCGCAGCGGCACGTAGTAGCACTGGAAGCCGTGCGCCGACGCCGGGTCCTGCGAGGCCAGCACGTGATTGTAGAGCGCCCGTTCGTAGTAGTCGAAGTAGTCGGCGCGCGCCGGGTCGGTGCAGAACAACTGCCGGGTGAGCTTGAGCATGTTGTACGAGTTGCAGCACTCCGCCGTGGTGTCCGACAGCTCGGTGGCGATCCGGCCGGGCGCCTTGAAGTACTCGCCGTTGGAGTTCCCGCCGATCACGTACGTGTGGTCGCGGGTCACGATGTCCCAGAAGTTCGCCGCGATCGTGCGGTACCGGGTGGTGCCGGTGGCGTGGTACTCGCGGATCGCGCCGAGCGCCTTCGGGATCTGGGTGTTGGCGTGGTAGTTGTTCAGGCTGTCCACCCCGGCGGCGAGCGGGTCGAAGACCTCGGCGTGGTCGAAGTGCTGGGCCGCGGCCAGATGCGCCGGTTCCCCGGTCACCTGGTACAGGTTGGTCAGCACCTCGTTCATGCCGCCGAACTCGGTGTCGAGCATGTTCTGCCGTTGCGCCTGGGTCAGCCGGTCGTTGCGGGCCTTGACCCAGGAGGCCATGCCGCGCAGCACGGTCAGCGCCTGCGCGTTGCCGGCCAGCAGATGCATGTCGAGCAGCCCGGCCATGATTTTGTGCAGCGTGTAGTAGGGCGCCCAGACCGCCTGCCGGGCCTCCACCCGGTCGATGAAACTCTCCGGGAACGCGCTCAGGTAACCGGCGGTGAACCCGGCTGCCGCGGCGCGGGCCTGACACTGGGCCAGCACCGTGACGATGCCGTCGCCTTTGGTCCGGAACGCGGTGGTGCCGGTGGACGCGTATGCCTGGGCGAGCGCGGTGAGCAGGTGGCCGGTGGTGTGGCCGCGCAACTCGGTGGTGGGGGACTCCCAGCCGCCGCACGCGGTGGCCGAGGACGGCAGCCCGACGTTGAGCCGGAACGTGTGCAGCAGCCGGTCCGGGTCGAGGAACGTCAGGTACGCGTGCGTCCGGGCCTGGTTGGCGGCGAACGGGCTGCCCGCGGGCAACCGGACGGCACTGAGCGGGAACGGGTAGGCGGAGACACCGGTGTCGGGGCGGGCGCCGGCCGCGCCGCCGAGGGTGAGCGCGCCCGTGGCCGTGCCGCCGAGGATCGCCGTGCCGGCGGCGCCGGCCCGCAGCAGGGTCCGGCGGGAAACGGAAGGTGCTTTCGCGGGCTTCACGGCCCGTACGCCTTGACCTCGAGCAGGCCGACCGAGCCGGCCCCGCTCTGCAGCACCACACGCAGCCGGGTTGTGCTCACCTGACTGAACGCGACCCGGTTGTACTGGTTGAGGCCGATGGTGTACGCGCCGGTCGCGGCCACATCTACATAGGACGTGCCGGTCCAGTACTGGAGTCTGTACGAGGCCGGCAGCCGGACGCCACCGTTGTCATCGAAGAAGTAGACGTCGGCGCTGTCCAGGGTCTGCGCGGCCGGCCAGGTCAGCTCGGCCCACTGCTCCCCAGTGTTGGGCCAGGTGCCCCAGCGCGGGTTGACGGTGTCGTTGGACGAGGGCGGGTCGATGCCGTCGTTGAGCGCGGCCACCGACTCCCACGCCGACGTGTACGACGCCGCCGGGGTGGCGCCGCCGGCCCGGTTGACCGGGCCGGGGGCGGGACCGCCGCCGCGGCCGTACACCTGGAGCTCGGTCAGCCCGGTCCGGTAGCCGGACGCGTGGGTGACCTGCACCCGGACCCGGGTGGTGTCGACCGCGGCGAAGCGGACCAGGTTGTAGTTCGCCCGCGGGGTGCCCGGTGTCCTGACCGCCGAGGCGACCGCAACCCAGGCGCTGCCGTTCCAGTACTGCACCTGGTACGCCGACGGTGGCCGGTACCGGTTGGTGGCCCGGTCGTTGCGGAAGTACAGCCGCAGCTCGTCGATCCGGCGGGTCTGGCCGAGATTGACCTCCAGGGTGTCCGAGCCGTTCGGCGAGCCGTAGGTGCCCCAGATCGGTTCGTTGATCGGGTAGCCGTCGACCGCGTTCGCCCCGGCCGTGCCGCCGGCGGTGTAGGAGGCGGTGGTGGCCGCGCCGCGGGCGTAGTTGGGCAGCGTCGAGGTGAGGTCGGTGCCCGCCTTGGCGAACATGTCGACCATCCGGTCGCTGCTCTGCACGACCTGGGCCGGCGCCTGGATGCCGCCGACCGCCGTGCTGAAGGAGACCACGCCGCCGGCCGGCAGGGTGACCGCGCCGGTCGCCGGGTTGTAGAGCACCCGGGTCAGCCGGTCCACAGTGAACGCCCGGGTGCCGTTGAGGAAGACCGAGTAGCCCTGCGGGATGCCCGGGTAGCGGGTGACCCCGTCGGCCGGGTCGTCCCAGACCACCGACAGGTCGGCGTTGCGGTAGCGGATGTTGTTCGCCGCGAAGTGCGACCAGCCGATCCCGATCGGGCTCAGCTCGACCTGGTTGTCGGTGCGTGGCCGCAGCCCCATCACGTCCTCGATGACCGTCCAGTTGCTGCTGCCGAGGATGTTGTGGTGGATCCAGGACCGGTAGTCGATCGTCCTGGTGCCGGCGTTCCAGTCGGCCCAGAACTCGTTCGCGTCCGGCCACCGGGTGTCCCCGCCGACGTACTGCGCCCAGGCGTTCCAGTAGAGCAGCTTCTTGTAGTCCTCGGCGCTCATCCACTGGTTGGGGTAGTTGCGCAGCACCGAGGAGTAGAGCCGGAACTGCACTGTGGAGTTGATGGTGGAGAAGTTGTTGCTGCCGGGCGAGCCGGCCGCGGCGGCCGCTGCCTTGTCCTTCTGGTTCGCGGTGAAGAACGGGAAGATCGGGTACTCGGCCGGGTCGGCGTACAGCCGCAGGGCCTGCTTGTACTGATCGGTGTTCGGGATCGCGCCGACCGAGAACGGGTAGTAGTTGTTGATCTCCTTCCACGGCACCAGCGTGTTGGTCGCCACGTGCCGGTGTTCGAAGACCTGCCGGGTGGGGTTCCACAGCACGTTGACGATCGCGGCGCGGACCCGCTCGGCGAGCGCCCGCAGCTCGGTCGCCTTCGCGCTGTTGCCGGCCACCTCGTACGCCTGCGCGGCGGCCAGCGCGTTGCTGTAGACGTACGCCGACTCGGTGCGGTCGAACTGGCCGGCCCGCCAGTGGAACGACACGGCGTCGGCGTCGTTGCCGGTCAGCGCGCCCCAGTCGTACTCGATCAGGCCGTTGTTGTCGTGGTCGTAGTAGGACAGCTGGCCCTTGACGTCACCCTCGGCGTATCGGGCCAGGTTGCCCGCGATGGCCGGCTGCCCGCCGTGGATCTGGTACGCCTTCCACGCCGCCTCGGAGACGTACTGGGTGTAGCTGTTCGACCAGTTCTCCGGGTCACCCGGGTTGTCGACGAACCGGCCGCCCTTGGAGACCTGCCCGACCGACAGCCACGGCCCGTAGGAGTACGCCGGATCGCGCAGGTACTTCAGGTCGTCGATGTGCATCGGCTGGGTCAGCACGATGGCGTTGTTGTAGCCCAGCGCGCCCTCGACCGAGGTGGGGAACTGGAAGTCCTGCCCGGGGATGTCCACGTCGAGGTAGTTGAAGCGCATCAGCCACCAGCGGTAGTAGATGTTCTTCTTGAGGGCCGGCTCGGGCACGTCCAGATAGGGCACGTTCTGCGCCCACCACCGGTTGTACTCGCGCACGTGGGTGGCGAAGGCAGTCGCCGCCGAATACCCCCGGTAGGCGGTGTACTCGGTCAGCGACTCCGGGATCTCGTTGGTCACGAATCCCATCAGCACCTTCGTGGTGACGGTGGCCCCGGCGGCGACGGTGACCGACCGGTTGAGCCCGCCGCTGGTGGCGGTGAACCCGTCGGCGGACAGTCGTGGGTAGAGCGTGGTCAGGTTGTTCCTGGCGCTGACCTGCCCGGTCAGCTCGTTGCCGCTGCCGGTGGTGGCGTAGGGGGAGGTGACCCGTAGCTGCACGGTGGTGGCCGTGCTGCCGGTGTTGGTGACGGTCAGGTTGGCGACGGCGACGTTCTGGTGGGTGATGAACTTCGTCTGGTCGATGCGCACCGAGCCGCTGGTGTGCACGCTCCTGAAGTGGCTCGGTGCCTGCCGGCGTTGCGCCACCTGCTCGGTGAAGGTGCCCGGCGACGCCGTCACCGTGAACGCGCTCTGGTCGTTGATGCTCTCCCAGTACGCGACCTGGCCGCCGAAGCCCAGCGTGCCCGGGTTGTGGGTCTTCATGAACAGCCCCCGGCCGCGGCTCATCAGCCAGGTGCCGGCCGGGTCGTTGCCCTGCCGGGCCAGCAGCCGGTCCATCCAGTAGTCGGTGCCGGCGCTCTCCGCGTCGAAGATGGCCGCCATCGTGTTGCCGGTGCTCAGCCCGACCGGCGGCGCGGGGATCGTGGTGCCGGAGAAGACGGGATAGCCGATGGTCTGTGCCGCGTACCCGGGCGTGGGGGCGGCGAGCACGGTGGCGACGGTGGCGGTCAGGACGATGGTCAGCGCGGATGCCAGTCCAGGTCTCCAGCGGGCGTGCGGCATCGCGTCACCTCCGGTTTCTCCGAGGGGATAAGGGGTGGCCGGACCCGCGTCGTGAGCGGACCGCCGCGGCCCAGCGGCGACACGGCTCCGAAATATCCGAAAACCTTTTCGGAAAATCCTGGCAGCGGGTAAATCAATTGTCAACGGTCTATTTCCGGGCTGTTTCATGATCGTGCGCGGCTGGCGCCGGTGCCGGGCCGCCGTTACGCTTGCCGAAACTTTTCGGAGGGCAGTCCATGGCACGGCGGCGGTCCGGGGTCACGTTGTCCGACGTCGCCGCGCGCGCCGGCGTCTCGGTGGCCACCGCCTCCAAGGCGCTGAACGCCCGCGACGAGGTCGCCCCGGCGACCCGGCAACGTGTCATCCTCGCGGCGGACGAACTGTCCTTCCAGCCCAACGTGCTGGCCCGCGGGCTCATCTCCGGCAACACCCGGACCATCGGCCTGCTCACCGACGAGTTGTCCGCCGCCCGGTTCACCATCCCGGTCCTGCTCGGCGCCGAGAACGCCCTCGGCAACGAGCAGATGAGCGTGCTGCTCTGCGACGCCCGCGGTGACGCGATCCGCCGCCGGCACTACATCCGCACGCTGCTCGCCCGGCAGGTCGACGGGTTCATCGTGCTCGGCGACGCCAACGACATCCGGCCCTCGCTGACCCGCGACATCCCGGTCCCGGTGGTCTACGTCTACTGCGAGTCCGACGACCCGGCCGACGTCTCCATCGTGGCCGACGACCCGGGCGGCGCCCGGCTCGCCGCGCAGCACCTGGTCTCCCTGGGGCGGCGACGGATCGCCCACATCACCGGCGACCCCACGTACCGGGCCGCCCGGGACCGCGCCGCGGCGCTGCGGGAGGTGCTCGACGCCGCCGGGCTCGAGCCCGCCGGCGAGCCGATGTTCGGCCAGTGGTCCCAGCGCTGGGGCCGGCACGCCGCGGCCGCGCTGCTCGCGTGCCACCCCGACGTCGACGCGATCTTCTGCGGCAGCGACCAGATCGCGTACGGGGTCACCGAGGCGCTGCGCGACCTCGGCCGCTCGATCCCCGGCGACATCGCGGTCGTCGGCTACGACAACTGGGAGGTCATCGCCGCGGAGTGCCGGCCGCCGCTGACCACGGTCGACCTCAACCTGGAACAACTCGGCGCGTCCGCGGTCCGGCATCTGTTCGCCGCCCTGGACGGGGCGCCGAGCTCGGGAGTGATCCGCGAACCGACCCGGCTGGTCGTCCGCGAGTCCACCGGGATCGCCTCGGCGCCCGGAGGCGTCGATCGTGTTGTGATTCACTAGCACCCATGGCCTCGTGTCCGCCCTCGTCCGCCCGAGTGCCCCGGTGACCGCTGGCCCGGCTGCGGCCACCCGGCCGCGCAACCGCAAGCAGCTCATCGTCGAAGCGGCCGGCCAGGTGTTCAGCGAGCGGGGCTACCACGCGGCTTCCATGGAGGAGATCGCGGCCGGCGTGGGCATCAGCGCGGCGGCGCTCTACCGCCACTTCCCGAACAAGTACGCGCTGTTCGCCGAGTGCGCGGACGTCATGGTGGACCGGCTCGTCGCGGCGGTCGACGAGTCGCCGCCGGACGCGTCGCTGCGGGAGGTGCTCGCCGCCGTCACCCGGGTCACGGCCGCCCACCGCGCGTCGGGTGGGCTGTACCGGTGGGAGGCCCGCTACCTCGAGCGCGCGGATCGCCGGCTGCTCCGGAGCAAGTTCGCGCACGTGGTGAGCCGGGTGGCCGAGATGGTGCGGCGCGAGCACCCGCTGCCCGACGAGCGCCTGCGGGCCGTGGCGGCCCTGGGTGCGATCGGGTCCATCACGATGCATCACAGCTCGATCGGCCAGCGCCGGGCCGAGGAGCTGCTGCTGGCATCCGCCATGGGCGTGGCCGGAACCGATCCGGCGGCGGCCGCGGGCAGCGCGCGCCTGGTCGAACTGCCTGCCCAGCCCGTGCCGCGCACCCGGCCCGCCGAGATTCTGGCGGCGGCCGTCCCGTTGTTCGCCCGGGACGGGTTCGCCACCGTCACAACCGCGCAGATCGGTCAGGCCGCCGGGCTCGCCCCGTCCGCGATCTACCGCCACTATCCCGGCAAGGTCGACATCCTGGTGGCCGCGTGCCTGCAGGCGGCGGGCCTGCTGGCCCAGGCGGTGGACCGGAGCCTGCACCGGGCGGCGGACCCGCGTCAGGCCGTGGTCGCGCTGGCGGCGGCGTACGTGGCCTACAGCTTCGAGCACAACGCGCTCACCAGCGTCGCCGAGGCGGAGGCCGCCGGCCTGCCGGCTGACCTGCGGCGGCCTCTGATCGTCGCGCAGCGTGAGCACATCGCCGTCTGGGAGCAGCAGGTGCGGAGGGTCCGCCCGGAGCTGGACCCGCGCCAGGCCCGGCTGCTGGTGCACGCGGGGTTCGGTGTCGTGGTGGAGGCCGGACGCGCTCTGCGATGGCAGGACGCCCCCGGCCACCGGGACGCCGTGACCGCTCTGGTCATCGGCGCCCTGACCCGGTGAGAAGGGACCACGGGTTCAGGAGCCGGGCCGGTTCCCCGTCGGGATGGTGATGGGGGTGTAGCTCGGCGAGGTGCCGTTGTTGAGGAACAGCATGGCCAGGCCGCGCACGAGCTGGTCGAACAGGGAGAACCCGCTCGGCATGATCGGCGACAGCCCCTCGCGGAACGCGACGTACGCCGGCCAGCCGAGCTCGATCAGGCCCCGCGACGCGTAGTCGCGCGGCAGCCGCAGCCAGTCGCCGATCCTGTCGCTGAGCAGGTAGCGCACGAACTCCCGTTGGAAGCCCTTGGTGACACCCAGGTCGACCTGCGAGGTCAGTCCCAGCAGGATGTCCGCCAGGTTGATGCCCTCGGGTGTCGGCGCGAGGAGCGGGGTCAGCACGTAGGACGACTGCTCCTTCGCGGCGGCCCAGGTCGCGGGGATGAAGTCCGCCCGCACGCCCAGCAGGTGCAGCGCGACCTGCCACATGTGCAGGAAAGCGTCCTCCTCCGCGGGCGAGATCCGGATGCCCCAGGACTTCAGCTTGCCGTACACGAAGGTGCCGAGGCTGTGGAAGGTGATCAGGATGTCGCCGTTGCTGATCGGGATGAAGTCCTGGTCGTCGGTGACCGCGCGCCAGGCCGCCGACTGCGGGAGCAGGTGTCGCACGGCGGCGTGGGTCAGGCGCGTCTTGTTGGAGGTGACCACGAAGTGACCCGTGGGCTGAAAGGCGTCGAGCGCGCTCAGGTCGTAGCCGTAGGTGAAGGTCTTGGCCGCGCGCGACTTCATCTCGGCGCCGCCCGCGGAGTAGTAGACGTTGCGGGCTTCCCGCGGGATCACGGTGCTCATGATTCCGCTTCCCAGGCCGTACAGCAGGAACAGGTACATGCTCATGCGCTTGTTGAACTGGGCGGCGCGGTTCAGCTTGCTCCGGTCGGCCCACGACGGCAGCGTGTTGACCTGCCGGAGGTAGGCGACGAGGTCGGCGGGCAGCCCGCCGGGCAGCGGATCGCCGTTGCTGACCCACGACGCGAACGCGGTGTTGACGGCCGGGATCTGACCGTGCTCCAGGAGCGAGGCGACGAGCGGGTCGGTGGCGTCGTCCCACACCGACCACGGGTCGGTGACCGAGTCGGTCGCGGCGATCGAGCCGGCGGACGACCACGCCCACGCCGTGGCGGGGTCTGCCACACCCGCCAGGCCCAGCGCGGCGCCGAGGGTCAGTACCCGTCTTCTGCTGAGATTCTGCATTAGCTTACCTCTTCCTGATCGGCCTTATGACTCCTCATGAGTGGTAACGTGCATGTGATTCTCCATTAACATAGAGGGATGTGAGCCGCTCGGCAAGCGACGGCGGCGGGGTGAACCGGTCGCCGTAGCGCTCGGCCAGTTCCCGGGCCCGCGCCGCGAACCCGACGGGCCCGCCGGCGTACTGACGGATGTACTGCACGACACCGCCGGTCCAGCCCGGGTAGCCGATGCCGAGCAGGGAGCCGATGTTCGCCTCCGGCACCGAGGCGACAACGCCCTCGTCGAGGCACTTGACCGCCTCGATCGCCTCGATGAAGAGCAGACGCTCCATCAGGTCCTCGAACGGCACCGCGGGGCCCGGCCGGGCGAACACCGACAGCCCGGGCCAGAGCCCGCCGCGCTTGCCGTCCGCGTACTCGTAGAAGCCCGCGCCGGCGGAGCGGCCGGGTCGCCCGAAGTCGTCGATCATGCGGTCGATCACCGCGTCGGCCGGATGTGGGGTCCAGGTGCCGCCGGCCGCCCGCACGGCGGCGGCCGTCTCGCGGCGGATCCTGCGCGGCAGGGTGAGGGTCAGCTCGTCCATCAACGCGAGCACCGGGACGGGGTAGCCGGCCTGGCTCGCGGCCTGTTCGATGCTGGCCGGCGGCACGCCCTCGGCGAGCATCGCGACGCCCTCGTTGGTGAACGTGCCGATCACCCGGCTGGTGAAGAAGCCCCGGCTGTCGTTGACCACGATCGGGGTCTTGCGCAGCAGGCGGACCACGCCGAGCGCGCGGCGCACGGCGTCCTCGCTGGTCTTCTCGCCGCGGATCACCTCGACCAGCGGCATCTTGTCGACCGGCGAGAAGAAGTGCAGGCCGATGAAGTCGGCCGGGCGGCGCACGTCCTCGGCCAGCATGGTGATCGGGAGGGTGGAGGTGTTGGAGCAGAGCAGCGCATCGGCGGCGACCACGTCCTCGATCTCGGCGAAAACCTTGCGTTTCAGCGCCGGATCCTCGAACACCGCCTCGATCACCAGGTCCACGCCGGCCAGGTCGGCCGAGTCCGCGGTGGGCGTGATCCGGGCCAGCAGCTCGGCGGCGTCCGGCGCCGAGATCCGCCCGCGAGCGACGAGTCCCTCGGCGTACGCCTTGCCCCGGCGTGCCGCCTCCAGGGAGACGTCGCGCAGCACCACGGTCAGGCCGGCCCGGGCGCACACGTACGCGATCGCCGCGCCCATCATGCCCGCACCGATGACGCCCACCCGCCGGGCGGGCGGCGCGTCTCCGGTGTCGCGCGAGCCGACCTTGTTGAGGTCGTAGAAGTACGCCTGGATCATGTTCTTGGCGATCGGGCCCGTGACCAGTTCGACGAAGTAGCGGCTCTCGATCGTGAACGCGGTGTCCACGTCGACCTGGGTGCCCTCGACGGCGGCGGCGAGGATGTTGCGCGGCGCCGGGTAGGGAGCACCCTTGAGCTGCTTGCGCAGGGTGGCGGTGAGGGCGGGCAGGTGATCCGCGCGAACCTCGCCGGGGATCCGGTCGCCCTTGACGTCCCACGGCTGGACCGCGGCGGGGTTGGCGCGGATCCAGTCGCGGGCCGCGGCCAGCAGGTCCTCCTCGGTGCCGGCCAGGTCGTCGAGCAGGCCGAGCTCGTGGGCGGCCGCCGCGCGGTGCCGGGTGCCGCGCAGCAGCACCCGGGTGAGCGCGGTGGTGAGGCCGAGCAGCCGCACCGTACGGACGACGCCGCCGCCGGCCGGGAGCAGCCCGAAGGTGACCTCGGGGAGTCCGACCTCGAGTCCCGGGCGGTTCAGCGCGATGCGGCGGTGGCAGGCCAGCGCCAGCTCCAGCCCGCCGCCGAGCGCTGAGCCGGTGAGCGCGGCGACCACCGGGCGGCCGAAGGTCTCCAGCCGGCGCAGCTGAGCCTTGACCTCGGTGGCCAGGGCGAACGCCTCGGCTCCCCGGTCGGCTCCGACGGCGCGGAGCTTGTCCAGGTCGCCGCCGGCGAACCACGACTTCTTCGCCGAGGTGATGATCACGCCGGTGATCTCGTCCCGCTCGGCCTCCAGCCGGGTGACGGTCGCCGCCATGCTGCGGACGTAGGCGTCGTTCATGGTGTTCGCGGCGCGGCCCGGGTCGTCGAGGGTGAGCACGACGATTCCGTCCTCGCCACGGTGCCATCGGATGCTGTCGGTCATGCGGTTCCTCCGGGGGTCAGAGCCGTTCGACGACGGTGGCGATGCCCATGCCGCCGCCGATGCAGAGGGTGGCCAGGCCGTAGCGGCCGCCCCGCCGCTCCAGTTCGTCGACGAGGGTGCCGAGGATCATGGCGCCGGTGGCGCCCAGCGGGTGACCCATCGCGATGGCGCCACCGTTGACGTTCACGATCTCCGGGTCGAGTTTGAGGTCGTCGATGACGTGCAGGACGACGGCGGCGAACGCCTCGTTGATCTCGACCAGGTCCAGGTCGTCGACGGTGAGCCCGGCGCGGGACAGGGCCTTGCGGGACGCCGGCGCCGGGCCGGTGAGCATGATGGTGGGGTCGGCGCCGCTGAGCGCCGCCGCGGCGATCCGGGCCCGCGGGGTGAGGCCGGCCCGGACGCCCGCGTCGGCGGAGCCGATGAGGGTGAGCGCGGCGCCGTCCACGATGCCGGAGGAGTTGCCCGCCGTGTGCACGTGCCGGATCTTCTCGACCCAGTGGTACTTCTGCAGTGCCACCGCGTCGAATCCGGCCTGGTCGCCGAGGGCGGCGAAGGACGGTGCGAGGGCGGCCAGCCCGGCCGGGGTGGAGTCGGGGCGGACGTGTTCGTCGTGGGCGAGGACGAGCAGGCCGTTGCGGTCGCGGACCGGGACCACCGAACGGTCGAAGTATCCGTTCGACCAGGCCTCCGCGGCCCGGTGCTGGGATCGCAGGGCGAACGTGTCGAGCTGTTCGCGGGTGTAGCCGTCGAGGGTCGCGATCAGGTCGGCGCTGATGCCCTGCGGAATGAAGTCGGCCTTCAGGCTGGTCTCCGGGTCCATCGCCCAGGCGCCGCCGTCGGCGCCCATCGGCACCCGTGACATCGACTCGACGCCGCCGGCCAGCACGAGGTCCTCCCAGCCGGAGCGGACCTTCTGCGCGGCGATGTTCACCGCCTCGAGGCCCGAGCCGCAGAAGCGGTTGAGCTGCACGCCCGCGACCTCGTGCGGCAGCCCGGCCGCGATCGCCGCGGTCCTGGCGAGGTCCGCGCCCTGCTCGCCCAGCGGGGAGACCACGCCGAGCACGAGGTCCTCGATCTCCCGCGGATCCATCGTGGGAAACCGGCGGAGCAGTTCAGCAACGAGGCCGACGACCAGCGAGATCGGCTTGACGCCGTGCAGCGCCCCGGTCTGCCGGCCGCGCCCCCGGGGGGTGCGTACCGCGTCGTAGAGGAATGCCTCGGTCGTCATCGCCACCTCCTGGATGCGAATTACGATTAACTTTTGCCGACGTTTCCGCTTTGTGTCAAGGTTGTGGAGCGAGCACGTCAGCGAATCATCGATCACTGCGCCGACCGGTACGCTGGGGCGGTGCCCATCGCAGCGGTGAACCAGCCGGCGGACGCCGATGGCCGGAAGCGGCCGAGGAACCGCAAGGACCAGCTCGCCCTGGCCGCGGCGGAGCTCTTCTGCGAGCGCGGCTACCACGGGGTGAGCCTCGGCGAGATCGCCACCGCGGTGGGGATCAGCGGCCCGGCGATCTACCGCCACTTCCCGAACAAGTACGCGATCCTGGTCCTCGCCACCCGCCGGCTCATGGCGGCGGCGCTCGCGGCCACCGGTGAGCCGGCCGGCCGGGACCCGGAGGCCAGGCTGGACGCGCTGCTCGGCGCGCTCGCCCGGCTGGCCGTGGAGAGTCGCCGCGCCGCCGGTCTCTACCAGTGGGAATGGCGTTATCTCACCGACGAGCACCGCCGGGAGTTCGGGTCCGATCTCGGTGTGCTGGTCCAGCGACTGGCCCGCCCGCTGACGGCCGTTCGCACCGAACTCGCCGAGCCGGAGGCGGACGCACTCGTCCGGGCCGCGCTCAGCGTCTTCGGCAGCCTCGGCACGCACCGGGCCGCGATCGCCAAGGGCCGCGCCGAGCAGGCATTGTGCCGGGTCGCCTGGGCGGTGCTGCGCGGCGAGCCGCCCACCCCGGCGGCGCTGCCGCCGGATCCGGCCCCGAGCCGGCCGGCGGTGCGCGTGGGGGCCCGCCGGGAGGTCCTGCTGGCCGAGTCCATCCGGCTCTTCCGGCGGTACGGCTACCACGCCGTCAGCATCGAGGACATCGGGCGCGCCGCGGGGATCACCGCGTCCAGTGTCTACCGCTCCTTCCCCGGCAAGGCCGACATCCTGGCCGCGGCCTTCTACCGCGCCTCCGAGCGGGTCGCCGAGGCCACCGCGGCGGCGCTGGCGGGCGCGGCCGACAACGCCGACGCCCTGCGCCGGATGAGCGAGTCGTACGTCGATCTGACCTTCGAGCGCAGCGACCTGGTCTCGGTGTATCTGGCCGAGAACAACAACTTGCCGGAGGCCGACCGCCACGAACTGCGCAAGGTGCAGCGGCTGCACGTCGAGGAGTGGGTGCGCCTGCTCGGGGCGGTGCGGCCCGACCTGCCCGCCGCGGAGACGCGGGTGCTGGTGCACGCCGCGCTCAACGTGGTGACCGACCTGAGCCGATGGGTCCGCTTCGATCGGCGCTCGGGGATGGACCGGCACCTGGTCCGGCTCGTCCAGACCGTGCTCGCCGCCTGACGCGGGCCAAGAAGTTATCCGGGATTCGCACAACGTCTGCGGGCCGAGCTGTGGCTATGCGCCATCTGAACGAACTCCTCTTCCCGTGAAGTTAACCGGCGTTTACAGTCGGTCGACGGCTGAAGGAGGTCAATGTCATGGACACCCCTCTCGCGCGGCGGTGCGCCGACACCGCCCGGGGACTGACCGTTCCCGCGCTGCTGCACCGCAATGCGACCGAGTTTCCCGACCTGCCGGCACTCAGCACGCTCGGCAAGCCGGGGACGCTGACCTGGCGGGAGCTGCGCGACGAGGTGGCGGCGCTCGCGGCCGGGCTGGCCGAACTCGGCCTGCGGACGGGTGACCGCATGCTGATCATGATGTCCGCCCGGCCCGAGCACTGGCTGGTCGATCTGGCCGCCACGCACCTCGGCGCGGTGCCCTCGACCGTGTACGCCACGCTCGCCGGCGGGCAACTCCACTACCTGGCCCGGCACAGCCGGGCGGAGATCATCGTGCTGGAGGGCGCGGCCGAGCTCGCCCGCTGGGCCCCGATCCTGGCCGAGCTGCCCCAGGTGCGCCACGTGGTCGTCGTGGACGACGCCGGGGTGGGCGACGACGGCCGGGTCGTGGCGTTGGGCCAGGTCGCCGGCCGGGGCGCGGCGGCGCACCGGGCCGACCCGGCGGCCTTCGAGAAACGCTGGCGGGAGGTCCGGCCGGACCAGCCGGTGACCCTGCTCTACACCTCCGGCACCACCGGGGATCCGAAGGGTGTGCTGCTCAGCCACCACAACGTGATCTACCAGTCGGTGGTGCTGGAAGCCACCGTCGTGACCCCGGACCACGCCGCCTCGCTGGCGTACCTGCCGTTGGCGCACATCGCCGAACGCATCCTCGGCATCTACCAACCGGTCTACCGGGCCGGGCACGTGACCATCTGCCCGGATCCGGCGCAGCTGCTGGCCGGGCTGGCGGCCCTGCGGCCCGTCTCGTTCTTCGGGGTGCCCCGCGTCTGGGAGAAGATGGCCGCCGGTGTGCAGGCGCAACTGGCGGGCGCGGACCCGTCGGTGCGGACCACGATCGACATGGCCCGGTCCGTCGCCCAGCAGGCGTACCGGTTGCGCGCGGCGGAGCAGCCGGTCCCGCCCGAGCTGGCCGCCAGGCTCGCCACGCTCGACAGCGCCGTGCTGCGGCCGATCCGGGCGCGGCTCGGCCTGGACAACGTGCTCTGGGCGGGCAGCGGGGCCGCGCCGATCCCGGTGGAGGTGCTGCTGTTCCTGGCGAGCCTCGGCATCGACGTGTTCGAGGTGTGGGGGATGACCGAGACGACCGGCACGGCCACCATCAACACGCCGGACCACTTCCGCACCGGCACGGTCGGCCGGGTCAACGCGGGCATGGAACTCGCCATCGCCGAGGACGGCGAGATCCTGGTCCGCGGACCCCTGGTCTGCACCGGCTATCTGCGCGCGGACGGCGGTGTCGAGCCGGTCACCGACGCGGACGGCTGGCTGGCCACCGGCGACGTCGGCACGCTGGACGACGACGGCTACCTCACCATCACCGACCGCAAGAAGGAACTGATCATCACCTCCGGCGGGAAGAACATCTCGCCCGCCCGGATCGAGAGCCTGCTGCGGGCGCACCCGCTGATCGCCCAGGCCGTGGCGGTCGGCGACGGCCGGCCGTGCGTGACCGCGCTCATCGTGCTCGACGAGGAGACCGTGCCGGCCTGGGCAGCCGGGCGGGGTGTCGCCGACGCGCACCTGCCGTCGGTGGCGGCCGATCCGCTCCTGGTCGCCGAGATCAGCGCGGCGGTCGAGGCCGCCAACGCCTCGCTCTCCCGGCCGGAGCAGGTGAAGGCGTTCCGCATCCTGCCGTCCGCCTGGACGCCCGAATCCGGCGAACTGACCCCCACCCTGAAGCTGCGCCGGCGCATCATCCGGGATCGGTACTCGGACACGATCGAGGCGCTGTACGACGGTTAGCAGGCCGCTGCAACTCGGCCGGCAGGTCCGCCGGGGGAGCGGGCGCGCCGAGGTCGGCCGGGCGGTAGCCGGCGGGATACCCCGGATAGCTGCGGTTGTGCGGCGCTTCCCCGAGCACCGAACGACGGCGGGGCGGCGCGAACCGCAGGGCGCGGGCCCGGGCTCGAAGGCCGGTCCGGGCCAGCGCGGACACCCAGCGCGGGGCCGGATCGAAGCCGAACGCGCGCAGCATCGGCTCGTCGAGCAGACCGCGCACCCCCAGCCGGGCGGCGGGCCGCAGGAACCGCGGGAACCAGGAGGCGAACAGCTCCACTGTGTACTCGCCGATCTCGCGGTTGGCCGGCGAGAAGACGAAGGTGCGCCGTTCGTACTCCCGCTTGAACGCCTGGAACTCGGCGTAGTCCGCCGGGATGTCCCGGATGCCCATGCGCCTGCCCACCTCGCGGTAGTAGTGGAACGCCGCGAGCCGTTCGTGGTCGTGCGGCGCCCGCCAGCCGTACCGGTCGAGCCAGTCGATCGGATCGTAGATGAACGTGGAGAGCACGTACCGCATGTCGTCGTTGCTGATCGCGTACCGGCCGTGCGCCTGGTTCACCACCCGCAGCGCTTCCCGGCCGCGCGGCGAGTCGTAGCCGTGCGCCGCGATCTCGGCCATCAGCAGCGCCGTGTCGTCGTAGCGTCGCTGCGGGCGCTCCCGGAACTTCCCGGTCGCCGCCAGCAGCCGCGAGATGCTCGGCACGCAGTACGTGCGGAACAAGGCGAACTCCAGCGCCCGGGTGTAGTCCCAGGGGAACTCGAGGCCGGCCGACAGCTGATAGATCTCCAGGTGGTCGCGCTCCGGGTCGAGAGCGGCGATCCGGTGCAAGCGGTGACAGCGGCGTCGCCCGGCGGTCATCAGGGCATCATCTCCTTGACCAGGGCCAGCTGGCGACGGGGATCGCCGCCGACCGGCGTCACGTTGAGCACGGTGACGCCGGACTCGGCGAACGCCGCGATTCTTTCCCGCACATAGGAGGCCGGACCGATGAGGCTGGTCAGCTCCAGCAACTCGGCGGGGACGGCCGCGGCCGCCTCCTGCTTGCGGCCGGACAGGTAGAGCTCCTGGATCTTGTCGGCCTCGGCGGCCCAGCCGTATCGGCTGACCAGGTCGTGGTAGAAGTTGCGGCCGCGCGCGCCCATCCCGCCCACGTACAACGCGACGAGCGGGCGGGCCAGCTCCCGCAAGGAGGTCACGTCGTCGCCGATCGCCAGCGGACCCCCGGCCACCACGTCCAGCGGACCCAGCCCGGCCGGCCGCTGAGCGGCGCCGGCGGCCAGGGCGTCGCCCCAGGTGGCGGCGGCCTTCTCCGGCACGTACAGGAACGGCATCCAGCCGTCGGCCAGCTCGGCGGCCAACCGGACGTTCCGCTCGCCCAGCGCGGCCACATGGATCGGGATGCGCTCGCGGACCGGGCGGGTGAGCATCTTCAACGGTTTGCCCAGTCCGGTGCCCTGCGCGGCCGGCAACGGCAGGGTGTAGATGCCGTCGTGCACCAGCACCTCGCGGCGCCAGGCCGCGCGGCAGATCTCGATGATCTCCCGGGTGCGGGCCACCGGCCGGTCGTACGGCACACCGTGCCAGCCCTCGACGACCTGCGGGCCGGAGGCGCCGATGCCGAGGATGGCCCGGCCGCCCGAGACGGCGTCCAGACCCGCGGCGGTCTGCGCCAGCAGGGCGGGGGTACGCGAGTGGACCGGCAGGATCGACGAGCCGATCTCGACCCGTTCCGTCCTCGCGGCGAGGTAGCCCATGATCGTCGGTGCGTCGAAGCCGTACGCCTCGGCGACCCAGATGACGTCGAGCCCGGCCTGCTCCCAGCCGGCCACCTCGTCCGCGGCCGCGCGCGCGTCGCCGGCGTACGTCATCGCGGTACCCAGTCGCATCAGTGCTCTCCCATCGTCGCCTGCTGAACGGCCGCGCTGTCCGCGGCCGCCGGTACTCCCCAGTCGGCGAGGACCTCGTCGGTGTGCTGACCGGGCACGGGCGGTGGCCCGCCGAGTTCGGCGGGAGTGGCCGAGAAGCGGGGCGCCGGCGTCGGCTGCCGGACGCCGTACCGGTCGGTGAAGGTGCCGCGCGCCGTCAGGTGCGCGTCGTGCGGCGCCTCGGTCAGCGACAGCACAGGCGCGACGCAGGCGTCGGTCTCCGCGAAGACCGCCCACCACTGCGCCCGGGTGCGGGTGGCGAACGCCGCCGCGATCCGGCGCCGCAACCGGGGCCACCGCACCGGGTCGTGCCGGTCGGTGCCGGAGTCCGCGGGCAGGCCCAGCAACCGGAGGAACTCGGCGTAGAACTGCGGCTCGAGCGCGCCCACCGCCATGTGCTCGCCGTCCGCGGTCTCGTACACGTCGTAGAACGGGGCGCCGGTGTCCAGCAGGTTGCGCCCGCGCTCGGGCCGCCAGCCACCGCCGGCCAGCAGCCCGGAGTACATGGTGGTCAGGTGCGCGACGCCGTCCACCACGGCCGCGTCGACCACCTGGCCCCGCCCGGTGCGTGCCGCCTCGCGCAGGGCGGCCAGCAACCCCACGACCAGATAGAGGGAGCCGCCACCGAAGTCGCCGACCAGGTTGAGCGGCACCTGGGGCGGCCCACCCGAGCGCCCGATCGGGTGCAGCCCGCCGGCCAGCGCGAGGTAACCGATGTCGTGGCCGGCCCGGCGCGCCAGCGGCCCGTCCTGGCCCCACCCGGTCATCCGGCCGTACACCAGGCTGGGGTTGCCGGCCAGCACCGGGCCGGGGCCGACGCCGAGGCGTTCGGCCACCCCCGGGCGCCAGCCCTCGATGAGCGCGTCGGCCCGCCCGGCCAGCGCGAGCACGGTGGCCACCCCGGCCGGTCGTTTCAGGTCGACCGCGATCGACCGCTTGCCGCGGTTGAGCAGATCGGTGCGGGGGTCGCCGGAGATCGGTGAACCGGGGCCGATCCGGTCCACCCGGACCACGTCGGCGCCGAGGTCGGCCAGCAGCATCGCGCCGAACGGGGCCGGCCCGATGCCGGCCAGCTCGACCACCCGCAGCCCGTGCAGCGGACCGGTCACCATTCCTCCGCGTTTTTGATATTTGATACGGTGTGGCCATGGTCTTGCCGGCGGAACGACCGCAGCTCTCCGAGGAGGTCGCCGCCGCGTTGCGCGGCCGGATCATGTCGGGTGACCTGCGCCCCGGCACGCGGATCCGGCTGGAGGAGGTCGCCGCCCAGCTCGGCGTGAGCATCACGCCGGTGCGGGAGGCGCTGCTGACCCTGCGCGGCGAGGACATGGTGGAGCTGGAGCCCCGCAAGGGGTACGTCGTCGCGCCGCTCTCCCAGCAGGACATCCTCGACGTCTTCCAGCTGCAGGGCGACATCGCCGGCGAGCTGGCCGCCCGGGTCGCCGCCCGGATCACCGAGGCGCAACTGGCCGAGCTGGTCCTCGCGGACCGGGCGCTGGCGCGGGCCATCCGCGCCCGCCGGGTGGCCGACATCGAGCGGGCGGAGTACGAGTTCCACCGCCTGGTCAACCGGATGGCCCAGGCCCGCAAGCTGAGCTGGTTCCTGCACACCGCGACCCGGTACACGCCGGCCCGCTTCTACTCCGCGGACCCGGACTGGCGGGCGGGCACACGGGCCGCGCACGAGGAGCTGCTGGCGGCCTTCGCGGCAGCCGACCCGGCCGCCGCCCGGGCCGCGATGACCAGGCACTTCACCGACGGCGCGGAGCGTCTGGTCAAGCACCTCGACGACCTCGGCATCTGGGGATAGCGGGCGCCTCACCGCGCCCGTCCGGCGTGCCGCAGGAGGAAGAGCTTGCGCGCGCGGGCCAGCACGGCCGGGTCGCGGTCCAGGCGCATCAGATCGAGCGGCGGGGCAAAGCGCTGCCGGGTCAGCGACTGCGCCCGGCTGAACTCGCGCAGCCCGTCGGCGCCGTGCACCCGCCCGAAGCCGGAGTCGCCCACCCCGCCGAAGGGCAGCGACGGTACGGCCGCGAAGCCCAGCACCGAGTTGATCGAGGCGGCACCGGTGCGCAGCCGCCGGGCCACCGCGGTCGCCGTGCGCCGGTCGGCGGAGAACACCGAGGCGGCCAGGCCGTACCGGGAGGCGTTGGCGCGGCTGACGGCCTCGTCCAGGCTGTCCACCGGGTTGACCACGAGCACGGGGCCGAACGTCTCGTCGGTCATCGCCGGGCTCTCCTCCGGCACCTCGGTCAGGATCACCGGGAACACGTACGGCGGCCGGACCGAGGCCGGTCCACCCACCACCGCCTGTGCGCCCCGGGCCACGGCGTCCTCGACGTGCCGGCGAACGATGTCGATCTGGGCGGGCGTGGTCATCGGGCCGTACGCCGCCGGCTCCCGCGCGCCGGGCTCGGCGGCCTGGGCCAGCGCGCTCAGCCGTGCCAGGAAGTCCTGGTACACGCCGCGAACGACGTACACCCGCTCGACGCCCGCGCAGGTCTGGCCGGCGTTGCCGAAGCCGCCGAAGGCTGCCGCGCGGGCGGCGGCGGCCAGGTCCGCGTCCTCGGCGACGATCATTGCGTCCTTGCCGCCGCCCTCCACGACCACCGGCGTCAGCGTCTCCGCGCAGGCGGCCAGCACCCGGCGGGCGGTCGCCGCCGAGCCGGTGAAGGCCACCTTGTCCACGCCCGAGCGGCACAGCGCCGCGCCGGTCTCGGCGGCACCGATCACGATCTGCAGCACGGGCTGATCCGGCACCGCCCGGGCCCAGGCGGCGCCCAGCCAGGCCCCGGTGCCCGGGGTGTGCTCGCTCGGCTTGAAAACCACGGCGTTCCCCGCGGCCAGCGCGAAGGTGACGGAGCCGAGCGGGGTGTAGACGGGGTAGTTCCACGGGCCGATCGCACCGACGACGCCGAGGGGCCGGTACTCCAGGGTGGCGGCCTGATTGGCGGCGAGCAGGCCGCTGCGGACCCGCCGCCGGCGTAGCACCCGTCCGGCGTTGCGGGCGGCCCAGTGCAGATGCTCGACGGCGAGCATCACCTCCAGGACCGCGTCGCCGACGGGTTTGCCGGTCTCGGCGGCGATCAGCGCGGCCAGCTCCTCGAGGCCGGCGGCGATGGTGTGTTTCCAGGCCAGCAGGCGGGCCCGGCGGCCGCGGAAGCCCAGCCCGGTCCAGCCCTCGGTGGCGGCGCGAGCCCGGGCGACAGCGGCCCGCACCGCGTTGTCGTCGGCGATCTCGTACTCGCCGAGCACCTCGGCCGTCGTGGGGGACAGCGAGCGCAGGTGGGCGGGCCGATCCGTGGTGGTTGCCATGGCGCTTCCCGTCGTGCAGGGCCGCCGAAAACGCGGTCTCGATTTGATATTTGATATGTTACTTTCTCTGTCAATACCCGCCACCACCTGAGTGGACGCTCGAAAGGTCAGGCATGACTATCGATCTCAGCGAGGAGCAGCGGGCCTTCGCCTCGGCCCTTGCCGACTTCTGCAAGCGCGAGACCGGCACCCGGCAGCAGCGCGACGAACTCACCGACGGCGGCCGGCATGCGCACCACCAGGGCCTCTACCAGAAGATGGCCGACCTGGGCTGGCTCGGCGTGACCATCCCCGAGCAGTACGGCGGTGCGGGCGGCGGCATGGTCGACACCTGCCTGCTGCTGGAACACATCGGATACGGGCTGGTCCCGGTCGGCGGTTTCGCCACGTCGGCCATCGTGGCCGGGGCGGTGGAGCGGTTCGGCACCGCGGCCCAGCGGCAGACTGTGCTCGGTGGCGTGGCCATGGGCCGCACGTACGCGATCGCGATGTCCGAGCCCGGTGCCGGCTCCGATGTCGCCGCGCTCGCCTGCCGGGCCGCGCCCGGCCCGGACGGCGGCTTCGTGATCAACGGGCAGAAGACCTGGTGCTCGAACGCGCACATCGCCGACGCGATCCTGCTCGTCGCCCGCACCGCCGGCAAACCCGGCGACCACGACGGGCTGTCCATGTTCCTGGTGCCCGCGGACGCCGCCGGCCTGCGCATCAACGGCATCAACACGATGGGCGGCCGGGAGGTCAACGACCTGTACTTCACCGACTGCTCAGTGAGCGCCGATGCGGTCGTCGGGCAGGTGGACGCCGGCTGGCGGCAACTGATGGCCGGGCTCAACCTGGAACGGCTCATCCTGGCCGGGTTGATGCTCGGCACCGCCCGGCGGGCGTTCGACGACACGCTCGGCTACGTCCGCGAGCGCAAGCAGTTCGGCCGCCCGATCGGCACGTTCCAGGTGCTGCGTCATCGCATCGCCGACCTGGCCACCGAGATCGAATGCTGTCGGCTGCTCGTGTACCACACCGCGCGGCAGATCGACCGTGATCCGTCCCGGGTCCTGCCGCGGGAGAGCTCGATGGTGAAGCTCAAGACCACCGAGGTCGCCCGCGAGGTGGCGCTGGCGGGCATGCAGATGATGGGCGGGTACGGCTATGCCACCGAGTACGACATGGAGAGGCACGTCCGCGCGACGCTGATCTCCACTGTCTACGGTGGCACGAGCGAGATCCAGCGGGACATCATCGGCAAGACCTACGGGCTCTGACCGGGTCGAAACTTTCGCGACTCCTCGATAGTTCCGGTCGTAACACTTTTTGCGGTTCTCCTCTCGGCCAATCTGTGGACCGATGCTTTTGCCAATAAATGCACCGCTACGCCCCGACGGTTCACGGCAATGGTGAATGGCAAGGCTTCACAAGACATTGACCAATGGCATTCTCCCGAGTAGCGTTCGCCGAAAGTTACCGGAAGATTTCGGAAGATTGCGGTTCGCGGCTGCGTCACTCCGGACGTCCGCGATCGGCTCGCCGCACCTGGTCGCAACCTCGCGAGCGCGACGTCGCGACGTCGCGCCCAGGGCGGCTGTTCACCGCCCCGCGAGCCATGCGCGCGTCCGACGCCGGCAACTGGAACACCCCATATCAAGAAGGCGGCCGCACCCCGGCTGCGGGTCGGCGCGTGCGCGGCGGAGGGCGTGGATGGTCCGTCCGAGCGCGAGGTCAAGAGGGAGTGCCATGAGCTTGAAGAGATCCAACTGGTACCGGGTCGGGCTGGCCGCCGCGACGGGTCTGCTGGCGGCGGCCGGCACGGCGGTCCTCATCCCGGCCGCGGACGCGGCGGCCGGCACATTGGGTGCCGCCGCAGCCCAGTCGGGCCGCTACTTCGGCACCGCGATCGCGGCGGGTCGGTTGGGTGACTCGACGTACACCACGGTCGCCGGGCGCGAGTTCAACATGATCACGGCCGAGAACGAGATGAAGCCGGACGCGACCGAACCTCAGCGCGGACAGTTCAATTTCAGCTCCGGCGACCAGATCTACAACTGGGCGACCCAGCGCGGCATGAAGGTGCGCGGCCACACCCTCGCGTGGCACGCCCAGCAGCCGAGCTGGTGGCAGAGCATCAGCGGCAGCGCCCTGCGCCAGGCGATGATCGATCACATCAACGGGGTGATGGCCCACTACAAGGGCAAGCTGGCCGCCTGGGACGTCGTCAACGAGGCGTTCAACGAGGACGGCAGCCGGCGCAACTCCAACCTGCAGAACACCGGCAACGACTGGATCGAGGTGGCGTTCCGCACCGCGCGCGCCGCCGACCCGTCGGTCAAGCTCTGCTACAACGACTACAACATCGAGAACGCGACGTACGCCAAGACCGTGGGCGTGCTCAACATGATCAAGGACTTCAAGGCCCGCGGCGTACCCATCGACTGTGTGGGGCTGCAGACCCACTTCACCGGTGGCAGCTCGCTGCCCGGCAACTTCCAGACCACGCTGACCAACTTCGCCAACGCCGGCGTGGACGTGGCGCTGACCGAGGTCGACGTCACCAACGCCTCCACCACCCAGTACGCCGGCCTGACCCAGGCCTGCCTGAACGTGCCCCGCTGCCTGGGCATCACCGTGTGGGGAGTGCGCGACAGCGACTCGTGGCGCTCGGGGGAGAGCCCCTTGCTGTTCGACGGCTCGGGCAACAAGAAGGCCGCCTACTCGTCGGTCCTCAACGCGCTCAACGCCGTCACCCCCACCCCCAGCGGCCCGACACCCTCCGGATCGACGCCCGCCCCCGGGACCGGCGCCAACGAGATCAGGGGTACGCAGTCGGGCCGGTGTATCGACGTGCCGAACGCCACGCAGAACAACGGCACGCGCGTGACGTTGTACGACTGCAACCGCCAGGCCAACCAGCAATGGACGTACACCGCCAGCAAACAGCTGACTGTGTACGGCACCAGATGCCTGGACGCCGCCGGTTCCGGCAACTCCGCGGCCATTCAGATCTACAGCTGCAACGGGCAGGCGAACCAGCAGTGGAACGTCAACGCCAACGGCACCATCACCGGCGTGCAGTCCGGGCGGTGCCTGGACGTCTGGGGCACCGGCAACGGCCAGCAGGTCCAGCTGTACGACTGCAACGGTCAAGCGAACCAGCAGTTCCAGCTCGTCTCCCTCGGGGGCGGCACCACCACGCCGACCACGCCGCCGCCGACCGGTGGCACCTGCACGCTGCCGTCGAGCTATCGCTGGACGTCGACCGGTTCGCTGGCCGCCCCGAAGAACGGGTGGACCTCGTTGAAGGACTTCACCAACGTCGTCTACAACGGCCAGCACCTGGTCTACGCGTCGAACGTCAACAACGGCTCGTACGGCTCGATGAACTTCGGCCTGTTCACCAACTGGTCCGACATGGCCTCGGCCAGCCAGAACGGGATGAGCCAGGGCACGGTGGCGCCCACCCTGTTGTACTTCGCCCCGAAGAACATCTGGGTGCTCGCCTACCAGTGGGGTCCGACCGCGTTCAGCTACAAGACCTCCAGCGACCCGGCCAACGCGAACGGCTGGTCCTCGGCGCAGACCCTGTCGACCGCTTCCCTCACCGACGCTCCGTACGGCGTGATCGACCAGACGCTGATCGGCGACGGCCAGAACATGTACCTGTTCTTCGCCGGCGACAACGGCAAGATCTACCGGCAGAGCATGCCGATCGGGAACTTCCCGGGCAGCTTCGGTTCGTCGTACACCACGATCATGAGTGACTCGACGAACAACCTGTTCGAGGGCGTCGAGGTCTACAAGGTCCAGGGCCAGAACCAGTACCTGATGCTGGTCGAGGCGATCGGGAGCCAGGGCCGGTACTTCCGGTCCTTCACCTCCAGCAGCCTGGGCGGCACGTGGACCCCGCAGGCGGCGACCGAGAGCAACCCGTTCGCGGGCAAGGCGAACAGCGGTGCGACCTGGACCAACGACATCAGTCACGGTGACCTGGTGCGCAGCAACCCCGACCAGACCAAGACCGTCGATCCCTGCAACCTGCAACTGCTGTACCAGGGCAAGGACCCCAACGCCGGCGGCGATTACAACAACCTGCCGTGGCGACCGGGCCTGCTCACCCTGCAGCGCTAGGCCGTTGTCCCCGTAGCTACCTTCATCCGTGACCGGCGGTCGTCCCGTGAGGACGACCGCCGGTTCTGTCAACGAATCGACATCGGGTTCTCGCTCGGTGTCGTGATCGTCGCCGCCCGCGACTGGGGTGGCGGCGCTGGACGGCGACGGCAGCCTGCGCGACGGCGCGGAACCCGTCGGACTCACCGACTGCCTCGACCCGATGCCTGCTGGCCGGCACCCGGCTGATCTGCCGCCGGGAACGCCCGGACCTCGAGCGGCATCTTCTCGTTGATCCGGCCACACGCCGAGCACATCCGGGTGGACGGGAAGAACCGGTCCACCCGGCCGAACGCCCTGCCGTACCGGGCGGCCTTGTCCTCCAGCATGCCGGTGAAGCTCGCCCACCCGGCGTCGTGCACGCTCTTGGCGAGCCGGGTCCGGCCGAGACCGGCCACGCACAGCTCCTCGACCTACACCGCATGGTTGTCGCGGATGATCCGTGTCGAGAGCTTGTGCTGCCAGTCCCGCCGGGTGTCGGCCACCCGCGCATGAGCGCGAGCGACCTGCACGACGGCCTTCTTGCGACGGTTGCTGCCCTACCGCTTGCGGGAGAGTGCCTGTTGCAGCCGCTTGAGTTTGCGGGCCGCCCGGCGCAGGAACTTCGGCGCCGTGACCTTCGTGCCCTCGGACATGACCGCGAAGTGGGTCAGCCCCAGGTCGATCCCGACCTCGGAGCCGACCGGCGGCAGTGTCTCGTCCTCGGTGGTCTGCACGACCAACGAGGCGAAGTACCGCCCGGCCGCGTCCCGGATCACCGTGACCGAGCCGGCCTCGGACGGCAGGCTCCGCGACCAGCGGACCGGAACATCGCCGAACTTCGGCAGCCGCAGCCGTCCGTTGTCGAGCACCTTGAACCGGCTGTTCCTGGTGAACCGGATGGCCTGCCGGTTGTCCATGCGGGACCGGTACCGGGGTGGGGCCACCTTGCGACCCTCGCGTTTGCCGGTGATCGAGGCGAAGAAGTTGCGGTACGCGGTGTTCAGATCGGCGAGGGCCTGCTGCAACACGACGCAGGAGACCTCGCCCAGCCACGCCCGTTCCGGGGTGGTCTTCGCCTCGGTGATCAGGCGCCGGGACAGCTCTGCGTCCGAGACGTTACTTCTCGCCGTTCTCGCGGGCCTGCTGACGCAGACGCAGCCCGTCGTTGAACACCACCCGGGCGCGCACCCGAACGACCGAGCCAGCGCCTCGCGCTGGACGGCGTCCGGGTACACCCGGTAGTTGTAACGGAGCCGCACGTACAAAACGTACCAAATATACGATAGCAGGATGAGCGAGACACCCCAGGTCGCGGTGAGCGACGCCCGCAAGGAGATCGGCAAGTTGATCGACGCGGCCCATTACGCGGGCCAGCACACGATCCTGGCGAAGAACGACGAACCGCGCGCTGTGCTCGTGCCCTACCAGTGGTACATCGAGCAGCAGAACCGCCCGGTTTAAGGCACTGCTCGGGCCTTGGCGGCCCTCCCAGTGCAGGCCTTCACCCCCGGCCGGAAGGCCGGAGCACCGGCCCGCATCCCGGTAGCACCCGACTAGCGTGACCCCCTACGCACGAGTATGTTATAGGTATACGTGTATCGGGGCGTTCTCGGGGGAGGGCCATGCGGTATGCCGCTGACGGACCCGTGTTCAGTCGTCGCTATTGGCCGACAATCGCGTACCCGCGCGCTTTGCAGGCGGGTGGTCGATCACCGGCGAGACGCATCCTTGTCGTTGATGAACGCCTCATGGCGCGCACGCTGAGCATCGTCCTGCGGGCGCGCGGGTATGACGTGACGACGGCCGGCGATGGTCCTTCGGCCCTGACTGCTGCGGCTGACTTCCGTCCCGAGGTGGTGCTCCTTGATCCCGGGCTTCCCGATGTCGGGGGCGTCGATCTCATCCCGCGGCTCGGCGATCACGCCGCGATCATTGTTCTGTCCGGCCGGGAAGATGCGCAGGACAAAGTCCGCGCCCTGGACGCCGGGGCCGACGACTATCTGACCAAGCCGTTTGTCGACGACGAATTGCTCGCGCGCATTCGAGCGATTGTTCGCAGGCCCCGTCCGGCGCGGAAAGAGTCGCGCGTGCTCTTTGTCGGGAAATATCGCGTCGACCTCGATGCTCGGATTGTCAGCGCCTCTTCCGGCGACGTCCGGCTGACGCGCACCGAGTGGCGGCTCCTGGAGTCCTTCCTGCGGCAGCCCGGCCGTGTCCTCGGGCATCGTCGCCTGCTGACCGAGGTGTGGGGTCCGCAGTATGCGCAGGAAGCGGGCTACCTGCGTCAGTACATGGCCCGGTTGCGGCACAAACTGGAGGCGGACCCGGCACGTCCACGGCACTTCCTGACGGAATCCGGTGTGGGGTATCGCTTCCAATCCTGACGAGCATGCCCCGCGGTCCGGTGTCTTTTTGTGGATGAGTGCGCCTCGAGCGCATTAACAAACTATAGATGCTATAGGGGTTGAGGCTCGCTTCTTTCCGAGCGCGATGATTGATAGCCTTCGACCCGAACTGCTGTTGAGTGGCGATGTGAGCTTCGGCTCCGCGCGAGCGTGGTGAGTTCATCTTCGCACCCGCGCCGGGTAAAACGGACAATCGTATGGGGGCGTCAATGGTTCGAGCAGTGGAGAGTCACCTTGATCCGGTTCGCACCGGACGACTACCGGACGGGCGATCGGCGATGGTGCTGCAACTCGCCGGTCCGGTGACTCTGCTCAAGTCCGGCATCAGCTTTCCTCGCGGCCTCTCCCAGCACGTGTGGGAGAAGATCGGGATGCAGCTCCATGAGGCCTCCAACTCGTCGGCCTGGTGGCTCGCCGACTGGCTCATCTTCGGCGAGACCGCGTTCAGCGGCCGCTATCGGGAAGCGATCAGCCGCACGGGTCTGGACTATCAGACCCTGCGCAACTATGCCTGGATCGCTCGCAAGTTCCCGCACGAGCGCCGGGTGGAGTCACTCAGCATCGCCCATCACGCCGAGGTGGCCGGCCTGGCCGGGCCCGAGCAGGACTACTGGCTGCGCAAGGCGGCCGAGGAGCACTGGTCCCGGAACCGGCTGCGCCGGGAAGTGCGCGCAAGCCTGGCCGAGCGGGAGGCGGCCGAGGGCGGCACGCAGGAGCCGTCCGCGGGCTCGGAGCAGGCCGCGGCCATCCACGTTGAACTCGCGCCCGAGCAGTTCGACTCCTGCGTCCGCATCGCGGACTCCTACGGGCTCAGCGTCAATGAGTGGGTGGCCCACGTGTTGCGGTCGGCGACTCACGACTTCGCCCCGGACCTGCGCGTCGTGGCGCAATAGCGGCAGACGGGGTGAGGGCATCCGCGTCGATGCCCTCACCGGTCCCGGGTCCGCGGCGCCCTCAGGTGGTGCTGAACGCCACGACGACGTTGTGGCCGCCCAGCCCGAATGAGTTGCTCAAGGCGGCCAGCGGCCCCTCCGGCAAGCTCCGTGGTTCGCGTGCGACGTCCAGATCGATCTCGTCGTCGAGGTCGGTGAGGTTGATCGTCGGCGGGACGACCCGGTGATGCAGGGCCAGCACCGTGGCGATCGACTCCGCGGCTCCCGCCGCGCCCATGAGGTGCCCCAACGCGGACTTCGACGCGGTGACCACGGCGCCGCCGGCACGCCGCCCCAGCACGGAGCTGATCGCCACCGACTCCGTCAGATCGCCCTGTGGGGTGCTCGCCGCGTGGGCGTTGACGTGCTTGATCGCGGCGGCGTCGAGGCCGGCGTCGGTCATGGCTTCGCGGATCGCGTCGGCCTGTCCCGCGCCGCTCGGATCGGGCTGGGCGAAGTCGTGGCCGTCGGCCGACGAGCCCGCACCGGCAAGGCGTGCATAGACGCGTGCCCCCCGAGCTGCCGCATGATCGGCCGATTCGAGAACCATGACCGCCGCGCCCTCGCCGAGCACGAATCCGTCTCTGCCCTTGTCGAAGGGGCGGGAAGCGCGTGCGGGCTCGTCGTTGGACGGCGAGAGCGCGCGCATGGCGCTGAAGGCCGCCAGCACCAGGGGGTGGATCGCTGCCTCAGCGCCGCCGGCCACCACCACGTCGGCCTTACCCGAGCGGATGAGCGCGGCTCCGTCGCGCAGGGCGTCGTTGCCGGTTGCGCACGCCGCGACCGGAGTCTGAATGCCGGCCTTGGCCCCGAGCTCCAGAGCGACCCAGGAGGCGGCCCCGTCCGGGATCATCTTGCCGATGGTGAAGGGCGACACCAGGCGGGGGCCGGCGGCCTTGAGCCGGTCGTAGGTGTCCAAAGTGGTGTGCAGGCCGCCGATGCAGGAGCCGATGGTGACAGCCAGCCGGTCTGCGGCCACCGTCCCGGAGGCGAGGCCCGCGTCCGCCCAGGCCTCCAGGGCGGCGCGCATGGCGAACTGCTCGTATCGGTCGAGGCGCCGTGCGCTGACCCGCGACAGGTCGGCGCCCGGATCGCCCGGCACCGGCGCCGCGATGCGTACGGGCAGGCCCTCGAATCGCTCGTCGTGCAGTGCCGTGGTCGCGGATCGTCCCGCGAGCAGGGCCTCCCAGGTGGAGGCGACGTCCGGCCCGAGCGGGGTCACCGCGCCGAGTCCGGTGACGACGACCTGGCGGTTCACTGCTGGCTGCGCTCGATGTAGGCGACCACTTCGCCGACGGTCGTGAGCTCCCGGGCATCCTCGTCGGGGATCGTGACGCCGAAGCGTTCCTCGGCGGCGACCATGATCTCGACCATCGACAGTGAGTCGATGTCAAGGTCCTCGGTGAAGCTCTTGGCGGGCTGGATGTCTTCGATCGGCACGCCGGCGACGTCATGAACGATCTTCGGCAGTTCGATGCTGATCTCGGCCAGAGTGGCCATGGCGGCCTCCGTTTCGGTGGAGTGGATGCGGTCGGACGGTTTGTCAGGGCACAAGTCCCGAGGCTGTGCGGGTGTGGTGCAGTGCGAATGCACACGCGTCGTCCAGCCGGTCGACGCTGCGCAGCGCGAACGTGTCCACCCGGGGGAGAGCCCGTCGCGCGATCTTGGTGAGGGTGCCGGCCGGAGTCAGTTCGAGCATGCCGGTCACGCCCAGCTCGTCCATCCGGCGCATGCAGAGGTCCCAGCGCACCGGCGCGCTGACCTGGTCGGCGATGAGCTGCAGCGCCTCCGGCCCGGTGCTGACGATGCGGCCGTCACGGTTGGACAGCAGAACGGTGCCGGGATCGCGGGTCTCCATGCCGTGCGCCAGGGCCCGAAGCCGATCACCGACGTGCGCGACGTGCGCGCTGTGGAAGCCGCCGGAGATCTCCAGGCGTACCACCCGCGTGTGCGGCGGTGGGGTGGCCAGCAGGCGCTCGATGCCGGGCCGGGCACCCGACGCCACGATCTGGCCCGGGCCGTTGTAGGTCACCGCCGACAGGCCGCACCGGTTGATGGCGGCCGCCACCTCGTCGGGGTCGCCGCCGACCACGGCGGCCATGCCGGAATCGATCCGGGCGGCGGTCTCCGCCATGCCGCGGGCTCGTTCGCGAGCGAGGATCATCGCCTGTTCCGGGCTGATCACCTCGGCTACCGCGGCTGCGGTGAGCTCGCCCGCACTGTGTCCAGCGATGAGCTCGGCGCGCAACGGACCCGCGGCGGCGTGACACAGGGTCCGCCACGCGGCGAGGCCGGCGGCCACCAGGAGGGGCTGTGCGATGGCGGTGTCTCTGATGGTGGCGGCATCGGCGGTGGTGCCGAACTGAGCCAGGTCGAGTCCGCAGACCGCGGAGTACCACCTCATCCGGTCGGCGAACGGCGCAACGGCCATCCATGTCGAGAGGAATCCGGGGACCTGGCTGCCTTGTCCTGGGGCAACGATGGCAAGCACCGATCGAGCATCGGTGGCGCCTGTCCGCTGTGACAAGGCGCGCGAGGGGTCAGCGGCGCGTCCCGCCGTCCCGCCGGCGGGACGCCGTCGTCCACCTTGACCCGTAGATCGGTGAAGGCCTAATCGCTGAGGGTGAACCGGACTTGCGACATTTCGCCATCTGTGTAGGGTATACGTATACATATTAGTAGAGGGCGAGCCGCGCTCGTCCCTTCCCGGCACCGACCAAAGGAGGGCGCCATGCCCGGGTCGCCCATGTCGCCCGCCATCGAGACCGCTGACCTGCGGATGTCCTTCGGGGACCACACCGTCCTCGACGGCGTCGACATCACCGTGCCCACCGGCACCGTCTTCGCCCTGCTCGGTCCCAACGGGGCGGGCAAGACGACCACCGTCAACATCCTGTCCACCCTGCTCACCCCCGGCTCCGGGCAGGTGCGCGTGGCCGGCCACGACGTGCTGCGCGAGCCCGACAAGGTGCGCGCCGCCATCGGCGTCACCGGGCAGTTCTCCGCCGTCGACCAGCTCATGACCGGCGAGGAGAACCTCATGCTGATGGCCGACCTGCAACACCAGCCTCGCCGGGACGGCCGCGCGCGTACGGCCGAGCTGCTCGACCGTTTCGACCTCACCGACGCGGCCAAGAAGCCTGCCTCGACCTACTCCGGTGGCATGCGGCGCCGGCTCGACCTGGCGATGACCCTGGTCGGCCGGCCCAGCATCATCTTCCTGGACGAGCCCACCACCGGACTCGACCCGCGCGGCCGGCGCACCATGTGGGACATCGTTCGCAGCCTGCTGGCCGACGGCGTCACCATCATGCTGACCACCCAATATCTCGAAGAGGCGGATCAACTCGCCGATCGCGTGGCAGTCCTCGACGACGGGCGGATCGTGGCCGAGGGCACCCCGGAGGAACTCAAGCGGTTGGTGCCCGGTGGCCACATCCAACTCGAACTGCCCGACGTGGCGGCGCTCGATGCCGCCGCCGCGACGCTGCCGGGCGCGATCCGCAACGACGCCGATCTGACGCTGAGCGTTCCCAGCAACGGTGACATCGCCGCTCTGCGTGAGGTGCTCAACCGTCTGGAGCAGGCGCGGATCCCGGCACAGCGGCTGTCGCTGACCACCCCCGACCTCGACGACGTGTTCCTCGCCCTGACCGGTCCCGAGGCCCGCAAGGAGGCCACCCGATGAGCTCGATGACCTATGCGGTGGCCGACTCCACCACGATGCTGCGCCGCAATCTGCTGCACATGCGGCGTAACCCGAGCATGACGATGCTGATCATCGGCACCCCCATCGTGATCCTGCTGCTGTTCGTCTACGTCTTCGGCGGCACCCTGGGTGCCGGCCTCGGCGGTGGTGGCGGCCGCGGCGAATACCTCTCCTACATCGCGCCCGCCATCGTCCTGATGTCGGGCGCCGCCACCGCGCAGGCGATCTCCATCTCGGTCGCCATGGACATGACCGAGGGCATCATCGCCCGGTTCCGCACGATGTCGATCAGCCGTGCCTCCGTGCTGGCCGGACACGTCTACGGCGGGGTGATCCAGGCGATCCTCGCGATGGCGGCCGTGCTCGCCGTCGCAGTGCTCATCGGCTTCCGGCCGCAGGCCACCTTCTTGAACTGGCTGGCCCTTCTCGGCCTGCTGGTGCTCGTCTCGCTGGCCCTGGCCTGGCTCGCGGTCGCGTTCGGACTGGTCACCAAGACAGTCGAGACGGCGAGCAACCTGCCGATGTTCCTCATGCTGCTCCCGGTGCTCAGCAGCGGCTTCGTCCCCGTCGAATCGCTGCCGGTGGGCATCCGCTGGTTCGCCGAGTACCAACCGTTCACCCCGATCATCAACTCCGTCCGTGACCTGCTCGCCGGCACCCCCGACAGCACGGACGTCTGGCTGGCGATCGGCTGGTCGGTCGGCATAGCGGTAGTCGGCTATGTCTGGTCCCGATCGCTCTACCGGCGCAAGTCCGTGCGCTGACCCCGCCACTGACCTGACACCCCACGAAGAAGGAATGAACACCATGACATCGCAGCCGGTGGTCGAGATGCGTTCCGTCACCAAGACGTTCGGCTCGGTCAAGGCCCTCGACCAGCTGGACCTCACCGTCCGACCCGGCGAGGTGGCCGGATTCCTCGGCCCCAACGGAGCCGGCAAGTCCACCACGGTCCGGGTGCTCCTCGGCCTGCTGCGCGCCGACAGCGGCCAGGCCCGCGTGCTGGGCGGCGATCCGTGGATCGACGCCGTCGACCTGCACCGCCGGATCGCCTACATGCCCGGCGAGGTCACCCTCTGGCCCGGCCTGACCGGGGGCGAGGCCATCGACCTGCTCGCCCGGCTGCGCGGTCGCGCCGACCAGGCGGCCAAGCGAAGAATGCTCGAGCTCTTCGAGCTCGATCCCACCAAGAAGACGCGCACCTACTCCAAGGGAAACCGGCAGAAGGTCGCGCTGGTCGCGGCGCTCTCGTCGAACGCCGAGCTGCTCATCCTCGACGAGCCGACCTCGGGCCTCGACCCGCTCATGGAGGCCGTCTTCACCCGATGCATCGAGGAGGTCAAACACCAGGGCCGGTCGGTGCTGCTGTCCAGCCACATCCTCGCCGAGGTCGAGAAGCTGTGCGACACCGTCACGATCATCCGGCGCGGCCAAGTCGTACAGTCCGGCACTCTCGCCGATCTGCGCCACCTGACCCGCTCGACGATCGTCGCCACCACCCAGCGCGACGCCAGGGCGCTCAGCGGTGAGCCCGGGGTCCACGATTTGACCCTCGATGGCGACCAGCTGCACTTCACGGTGGACAACACGAGCCTGCCCGAGGTGCTGAGCAGGCTCGCCGGGTACGGCGTCGTCTCGCTGGTCAGCAACCCTCCCTCACTGGAGGAGCTGTTCCTGCGCGAATACGGCGACCAGCGCGAGAACGTGCCGGCGGCTGCCCGATGAGCCGGACCTTCGCGGCCACCGGTGTGCTGACCCGGTTCGCGCTGCGCCGCGACCGCACCCGCCTGCTGCTCTGCGTCGTCGCCCTCGCCGGGGTGACCGCGCTGGCGCTGCCCACCTTCGCCGAGACCTACACCAACGACGCCCAGCGGCAGCAGCGAGCCGACCTCATGCGAACCCCGGTAGGGGTCTTCTTCGGCGGCCCCGGCTACGGGCTGCGCGATTACACCATCGGACCGATGGTGGTCAACGAGATCCTCCCCGCGCTGCTGCTCGTGCTGGCTGTGGTCAACGTTCTCATGATCCTGCGGCACACCCGCACCGAGGAGCAGACCGGTCGGGCCGAGCTCGTGCGAGCCAACGCGGTCGGCCGGCGCGCCCCGATCACCGCGGCGATGCTCACCTGCCTGATCGCCGACGCGCTCACCGGCGCCGCGGTCGCCCTGGTGCTCGTCCTGCGCGGCCTGGCCGCCGTCGACTCGATCGCCGTCGGCGTCGGCATCACCCTGACGGCCATGGTGTTCGCCGCTATCGCGGCAGTCTTCGCTCAGATCACCGAGAACGCGCGGACCGCCACCGGGCTCACCGTGCTCGTCATCGCGGCGCTCTACCTGACCCGGGTCAGCGGCGACGTCGCCGCGGCCGGTGGGACCCCGCCGTCCTGGGTGTCACCCACGACCTGGTTCTTCCAGACCCGACCCTTCGTCGACCTGAGGTGGTGGCCATTGCTCATCCCGCTGGTCACCGTCGCGGTGCTCGTGCCCCTGGCCTACGCCCTGGCCGCCCGCCGCGACGTCGGCGCAGGACTGGTGGCGCCCCGGCGCGGGCCGGCCGACGCCAGAACGAGCCTGCGCAGCCCGCTGGCGCTCACCCTGCGGATGCAACGCGGCCTGATCATCGCCTGGACCCTGGCGGCCGTGCTCCTCGGGCTGTTCTACGGCTCGCTCGGCGGCCAGGTGGAACGCATGGTGCGGGAGAACCCCGACACCGTCAAGGCCATCGGCAACGACCAGCTCAACGTGGTCGATGGCTTCCTGGCCACCATGCTGGTCTACGTGTCGATCCTGGCTTCGGTCCTCGCCATCAGCTCGGTGTCGAGAATGCGCAGCGAGGAGAGATCCGGCCGGGGAGAGCTCGTGCTCGCCACCGCGGTCAGCAGGCTCCGCTGGATGGGCGCGGCCTTCGGCGTCGCCGCGGTGTCGGCCTCGATTGCCCAGGTCGCCGGCGGCATGGCGCTGGCCCTGACCAGCTCGTCGGCGCTGGGCGACCCGTCCCTGGCCGGTCAGCTGACGGCTGCGACCTTCAACTATCTGCCGATTCCGCTGCTGTTCGCGGCCCTGTCCGCGTTGCTGTTCGGCCTGTCGGCCGCGGCAGCGCGGGCGGCGTGGATCGCCTTCGCCGGCGGGTTGTTCATCACGCTGTTCAGCGGCTTCGCCGAGTTGCCGGCCTGGGTCAGCAAACTGTCGCTGTTCAACCTGCCCGCCCTGGTGCCGCTCAAGCCTGTCGAGCCGGTTGTGCTCACCGGCATGGTGCTCGCCGCGCTGGTCGCAACGGGACTGGGTCTGGCGCTGTTCCGGCGGCGTGACCTGAGCTCCACCGGCTGATCCGGTCGCCGAAACGCTCATGGCCCGGTGCACCCCCGTCACCGGGCCGTGAGTACGTCCTGGACCGGCCGGTCCGTCCCGCCGGCGGGACATGGTGACCGCGCGCGGGCTCGGACATTCACCCGCGTCGGGCCCCTGTGTTTGGGTGACCAGGTCGCCGGAGCGGACGTTCCAGCGTTCGACCGGTACCGGACATCCCGGAAGGTGAGTGCCTTGTCTGCAGCGATGGCCACCTCGATGCAGGTGGGACTCTGGCTCGCCCAGAAGCTGGCGCCCGAGGTGCGGAACAACATCGCGGGCTGGTGGGCCGTCGACGGCCGGCTCGATGCCGAGGTGCTGACGTCCGCGCTCGAGCACGTCCTCGCGCACAGCAGTGGGCTTCTGATCAATTTCCGGGAGGCCGAGGACGGCCTGGCCGTGCTGGACCGTCAGCCGGGCGACATCGCGCTGGAGCTGAGGGACGTCGGTGGAGCCGCCGATGCCGAGGCCGCCGCGAACGAGGTCGTCGCCGATATCGTCGGGCGTCCCTTCGACCTCGAGCACGATGCCCTGTTCCGGTTCGGCCTGATCAGCATAGGCCCGGGCCGTTCGTTGTTCGTGGTCTGCGTCCACCACATCGTCATCGACGGGGTCGGCCTCATCACGTTGGCCCGCACCGTCGCCGAGACCTGTACGGCCCTCGCCGCGGGGGAGAGCCCGCAACCGTGGCCGGACGCCGGCGCCGACCTCGTCGCCCGGCACGACAAGAAATATCGGGCCTCGCAGCGGTTCGTGAAGGATGCCCGGTTCTGGCAGGAGTATCTCGAGCACGCTCCCGACGTGACCCGCCTGCCCGCCGGGCTCGGCACCACCGCTGACCGTTCCGCCCGGCCCGACGAGCCCGCCGGATGGTCGCAGGTCGCGGAGGCGGTCGGAGTGCACCACGTCGGCGCCCGGGTGCCGGCGGCCGAGGCACATCGCTGGCAGGCCGCGGCCGAGCAGCTCGGCGTCCCGGTCACCACCGCACTGACCGCCGCCACCGCCGTTTTCCTGCGTCACCTCGGCAGCGGCTCCGAGTTCATGTTCTCCGTCGTGGTCAACAACCGGGTCGGTACGGCCCGGCGGGTCTCGGGCCTGGCCGCCAACTTCGTGCCGATGCGGCTGGCCACCACCGACGACATGACGTTCGCGGCCCTGGCAGAGGCCGTCACCACGGAGAAGTACAAGATCTTCCGGCACGCCCAGCACCAGATCTCCGACATCCGGCGCAGCATGGGCCTGCCGGACCTGATGCGCAGCCCCGTCGGAGTCATCGTCAACTTCATCCCCGACGTGGGCGAGCTGCGCTTCGGTGAGGCGTCCGCCTGGGTCGCCGGCGGGTGCTTCCCGACGCTGGACGAGTTGATGATCACCGTGCTGACCACCGGGCGTGACGGCGACCTCAACATCCGCATCGATGCGCCGCGGCACGCGTACAGCATGGCCGAGTTGCGCTTCTTCTCGGAGCGGCTGCTCTCCTACATCCGTGCGCTGCTGCGTGACCCGCAGAGCCGGATCGGCGCGGTTGATGTCCTGACCGAGCAGCAACGCCGCACGGTGCTCGACGAACCCAACCAGACGGCGGCGCCGGTTCCCCGAACGGGCCTGTTCGCCTTGTTCGGGCGGCGGGCGTTGGCCGTTCCCGAGGCGCCCGCCGTGACTGCCGGGGACCGCACCGTCTCGTACCGCGAGCTGCATCGGCGGGCCGAAACGCTGGCCGGTCGGCTGGCAGCCCACGGCGTCCGGCCCGGCGACACCGTGGCGTTGCTGCTTGCCCGCTCCATCGAGCTGGTCACCGCGATTCTCGCCGTGGTCCGGGCGGGCGCGGTCTACCAGCCGGTGGACCCGCGCTACCCGCGCGACCGGGTCGCCCTCATGCTCGCCGGCACCCGACCCGCCCTGGTGCTCACCGACGCCGGCGCCGAGGCAGCACTCCCCGCCGCGACCGACGCCGCCGTGCTCAGGTTCGATGCTCTCGCCGACGAGGCCGCCACCGGTGTCACCTGTCCACCGTCGTCGCTCGGCCACCCCGATGATGTGGCCTACGTGATGTACACCTCGGGTTCGCAAGGCCTCCCCAAAGGCATCGAAGTCACCCACCGCAACGTGGCCACCCTGGCACTGGCCCGCGACTACCGCACCGGCGCCCACGACCGCGTGCTGCTGCACTCTCCGCACACCTTCGACGCCTCCACCTACGAGCTGTGGACGCCGCTGCTCAACGGCGGCCGCGTCGTCGTGGCCCCCGAGGCGGAACTCGACCCCGACCGGCTCCACGACCTGATCACCGTGCACGACCTCACCGCGATCTGGCTCACGGCCGGCCTGTTCGCCGTCATCGCCGATGAGCGCCCCGGCTGCCTTGCCGGGCTCCAAGAAGTGTGGGCCGGCGGAGACGTGGTGCCCGCGACAGCGGTCGAGAGGGTGCGTCAGGCGTGCCCCGGCATCACCGTGGTGAACGGTTACGGCCCGACGGAGACGACGGTCTTCGCCACCCGGCACCGGGTCGAGCCGGACGGCCGGCTCGGCCTGACCGTCCCCATCGGGCGACCGATGGACAACATGCGCGCGTACGTGCTCGGTCCCGGCCTGGCTCCGGTCGCGCCCGGGGCGCCGGGTGAGCTCTACCTCGCCGGTGAGGGCCTCGCCCGTGGTTACCTGCACGCGCCCGCGCTCACCGCCGAACGCTTCGTCGCGAGCCCGTTCGGCGCCGGGGGCGAACGCATGTATCGCACCGGCGACCTGGCCCGGTGGAACGCCGACAGCGACCTTGAATACCTCGGCCGCGCCGACACGCAGGTCAAGGTGCGTGGCTTCCGTATCGAGCCCGCCGAGATCGAGATCGTGCTGACCGCCCATCCGCGGGTGTCGCAGGCCGTCGTCGTCGCACGTCGCGGGACCGGGACAGCCCGGCTGGCCGCGTACGTGGTTCCGGCCGGCGCCGACGACGACCTCTGGCCGACCCCCGGTGAACTGCGCGGCTACCTGGCCGCCCGGCTGCCCGAGTTCATGGTGCCCGCGGCGCTGACCGTGCTGGCCCGGCTGCCGCTGATGGCCAACGGCAAGGTGGACCGTGCGGCCCTTCCCGAGCCCGAGATCGCCGAGGTCGTCTACCGGCCGCCGTCAACCGCCACGGAGACCGTGCTGGCGGAGGTGTTCGCCGACGTCCTGGGCCTCGACCGGATCGGCGCCGATGACGACTTCTTCACCGTCGGTGGCGACAGTATCCGTTCGATCCAGGTGGTGGCCCGCGCCCGGGCGCGAGGCGTCGAGGTCGGTGCCCGCGACATCTTCCAGCACCGTACGGTCGCCGCACTGGCCGTCGTGGCGGGCACCGCCACCGGCACCGCCGGGCCCGCCGCAGAGCTGGCCGGGGGAGGGCTGGGTCACGCTCCGCTGCTGCCGGCCGCCCACTGGCTGACCGACGCCGGCGGCCCGATCTCCAGGTTCGCGATGTCGATGCTGGTGGGGCTGCCGCCGAACGTGGACGAGGCAGGTCTGATCGCCACCATCGCCGCGGTGCTGGAATGCCACGACGGGCTGCGCTCGCGACTGCTGCCCGGCGCCGACGCGATGGAGGTGGTCGAGCCCGGCACGGTCTCGGCGGCCTCACTCCTGCGCCGGGTGCCGGACACGGACAGGGCCGGCGACCGGGACGACGGGAGGCAGGTGCCGCTCGAGATGCGGGCGGCCGCCGCGCGGCTTGACCCGGTCGGCGGGGTGATGGCGCAGTTCGTGTGGTTCGACACCGGGGAGAGCACCCGGCCGGGACGCCTGGCCGTGGTCCTGCATCATCTGGTGGTCGATGGGGTCTCGTGGCGGATTCTGCTGTCCGACCTGGCGACCGCCTGGGAGCAGATCTCGCAGGGCCAGGTCGCTGCGCTGCCCGCCGTGGGCACCTCGGTCCGTCGCTGGGCTTTCGGCCTGCAGCAGGAAGCCACCCATCCCGCGCGGGTGGCGGAGTTCGCCTTCTGGCGTGCCGCGCAGAACGCCGAGGATCCGGTTCTCGGCGCGCGGCGCTTCGATCCGGCCGTCGACACGATGGGCACCATGGTGCCGGCGCCGGTACGGGTGCCGGCCGACGTGACCGCCACCGTGATCGGCGCAGTCACCGAACGCTTCCGCTGCGGTGTCGACGAGGTGCTGCTGACAGCGTTGGTGCTGGCCCTGGCGCGGTGGAGCGCGGATCTGGGACGTCCCGCGCCGTCCCTGATCCGGCTCGAAGGACATGGGCGGCAGGAGGAACTGCTGCCCGGCGCCGACCTGTCCCGGACGGTGGGCTGGTTCACCAGCATGTTCCCGGTGCGGCTCGACGTGCAGGGCGTGGATCTGGCCGACGCCTTCGCCGGCGGGGCGTCGGCCGGGCGGGCGCTCAAGCGCGTCAAGCAACACGTGCGCTCGATCCCGGACAAGGGCATCGGGTACGGATTGCTGCGTTACCTGAACGACCGCACCGGGCCGGAACTGGCGGCCGGCGCCGTACCCCAGATCGGCTTCAACTATCTGGGCTGGTTCGCCTCATCAGGCGGCTCACGACCGGGAACGGACGGCTGGTCCCCGCAGCGCGGCATCACCGATTTGCTGACCCCACCGGACAAGGCCATGCCGGCCCCGGCCGCCCTGGACATCAACGTCATGGTCACCGGCGACGAGAGCGGCCCGCAGATCAACGGCCTTTTCTCGTACGCCTCCGGTGTGCTGTCCGCCGACCGGGCACACGACCTGATCGCCCTGTGGCAGTCAGCGCTGCGAGCCCTGGCCAAGCATGCGCAGCAACCTGGAACCGGCGGCCTGACCCCGTCCGACGCCCCGCTGGTGACGGTGACCCAGCGAGACCTGGAGAACTGGGAATCGCGGTACGGCCGGATCAGCGCGGTGTGGCCGGTGACCGCTACCCAGTCCGGGCTGCTGTTCCATTCGATGCTTGCGGACAGCTCCTTCGACGCCTACCAGATGCAGCTGACGTTCCACCTGCGCGGCCACCTCGACCCGCAACGATTGCGCGCCGCCGGCCAGGCGTTGCTGAGCCGTCATCCGAACCTCCGGGCCGTCTTCGTGTCGCGCGGCGACGCCGACCTGGTTCAGGTGGTGCCCACCGATGTCCGTCTACCCTGGCAGCACCTCGACCTGACCGGGTTGACCGGCGCCGACCGGGCTGCGGCCGTTGATGCCTTCCGGGCCGCCGACAGTGCCGACCGTTTTGACCTGACCGCACCGCCGCTGCTGCGCCTGGCCCTGATCACCCTCGACCGCGAGCACGCCGATCTCGTGCTCACCGCGCACCACGCCCTCTTCGACGGCTGGTCGCTCCCCATCCTGCTCCGTGACCTGCTGGACCTGTACCACCACAACGGCAACGCCGGTGCCCTCGCCGTCGCCGCCCCGTACCAGCGCTATCTCACCTGGCTGAAGGCTCAGAACACCGACGACGCCGTACGCCGCTGGGCGGCCGAACTGGCCGGACTGAAACAACCCACCCTCGTGTACCCCGGCGGTCTGCCTCCGGCCGGTGCGGCCGAACTGGAGCGCGCCGAGGTCCCCTTGCCCACGGGAGCGGAACAACGGCTGCGGCAGCGCGCGGCTGCGCTGGGCATCACGATGAACACCGTGGTGCAAGGCGCCTGGGCCCTGGTGCTCGCCGCTCTCACCGGCGCCGGCGACGTGACCTTCGGGACCACCGTGTCCGGCCGTCCCGCCACCCTCCCCGGCTCCGGCGACATGGCGGGGCTGTTCATCAGCACGATGCCGGTCCGGGCTCGGCTCGAGCCGGGCGACAGCACGGCTGATGTGCTGCGACGACTGCAACATCGGCAGGCCGCCCTGCTCGACCACCACCACTGCGGACTCGCGGACATCCAGCACGCCGCCGGGCTCGGAACGCTCTTCGACAGCCTGGTCGTCTACGAGTCCTATCCCGTCGATCCGGCCGCCATCACCGCCGCTGCCGCCACCGAGGGACTCGCCCTCGCCGGTCACGAGCCGTTCCTCGATTCGCACTACCCGGTGACGATCGTCGCGCAGGCCGTACCCCGGCTTTTGATCATCATCGGTGTCCGGGGCGGTCCGGCCGGGCCCGTCCACGCGGCGGTCCTCGCCAAGGCTCTGGCCCGGCTGCTGCACCGGATCGCGGACGACCCGGCCGTGACCCTGGACCAACTGGCCGATCAGGAACTCGCGGACCTTCCCCTGCTCGGCACCTACGCACCGCGCAGCGCCGAGCCCGGCCGCACGCCCTACCGCGCCCCCCGCGACGAACACGAGAGGGCACTGTGCCGGATGTTCGCCGAGGTGCTCGGCGTCGAACGGGTCGGCATCGACGACAGCTTCTTCGATCTCGGCGGCAATTCGCTGTTCGCGATCCGGCTCGTCGCCAAGATCCGCGGCGAGCTCGGCATCGAGCTGCCGATCCGCCGGCTGTTCGAGGCCGGAACCATCGCCGGGTTGTCCCGCGAACGGGCGGACCGCACCCCGACCCGCCGGCCCGCACTGCGCAGGCTCACCCGCGACGGCACGGTGGACACGACGACCATCGGCGGCCCGAACGCCGGTTGAGAGGAACACTTCGTGTACGACATCATCGTGGTGGGCGCCCGCTGCGCCGGATCCCCGACGGCCATGCTGCTGGCCCGCGCCGGCTATCGAGTGCTCATTCTCGAAAAGGCCCGCTTCCCGCAGGACACCCTGTCCTCGCACTACATCCACCAGCCGGGCGTGGCGCTGATGAGCCGCTGGGGTGTGCTCGACGCAGTCGTGGACACCGGCTGCCCCCCGTTGACGCACGTCAGCTACGAAGCTCCCGGCATCCGGCTGGCGGGTTGCTCCCCACCAGCCGACGGGCACCGGGCGGGATACGCGCCGCGCCGCTATCGGCTCGATCCGGTGCTGGCCGCGGCCGCCGTCGACGCCGGCGCCGAGCTGCGTGAGGGCGTCACGGTCACCGGCCTGCTCCGGGAGGGCGACCGGGTCACCGGCGTGCGCTACCGCACCGGCGCCGGCCCGGAACACACCGAGCAGGCGACCCTCGTGGTCGGGGCCGACGGGATGCGGTCGCTTGTGGCCCGCCTCGCCGATGCCCGCACCGTCATCGAGGACCCGAACCTCACATGCACCTACTACAGCTACTGGGAGGGCCTCCCGGCCGGCTTCGAACTGTACGAACGTCCCGGCCGCTGGATCGGCGTCATCCCCACCAACGACGCACTCACCCTGGTGATGGCCTACTTCCCGCAGAACGAGTTTCCCCGGATGCGTACGGCAGCCGCCGCGTCCTTTCAGGAGGCCGTCCGCACCACCGCTCCGCACCTGCACCAGCGGATGGCTGCCGCACGGCAGGTTGAACGGCTCTACGGCACCGGCGACCAGCGCAACTTCTTCCGCCAGGCGACCGGTCCCGGGTGGGTCCTGGTCGGCGATGCACTGCACCACAAGGACTCCATCACCGCCCGGGGCATCACCGACGCCTTCCTGCAGGCGCAGTCGCTGGCCGACCGGATCGGACCACGGCTGCACGATCAGAAGGCACTCACGGCGGCGTTACGCCGCTACGGCCGCGATGTCGATGACTACTTCTTCGACTACTACCGCAGCACCCTCACCGTTGCTGAGCTGCGCCTGCCCGAGAACCGCACCGCTCTGCTGCGGGCGATCTCCACCGACCAGACCCTGACCGACCGCTACTTCGGCACCCTTTCGGGCGCCTGCACGCTGGAGGAGTTCTACAACAAAGAGCTTCTCGACCTGGTCGCCGCCGACCGATAACAGGCCCGCGGCGCCACCGGTGTCAAGACCCGCAAACTTAGCCGGCGCCCCGATGATGTCCCGCCGGCGGGACCGCCCGCACGATCCTGGAGTCCGGCCTCACCGGCTGCTTACGATCCGGGCGCAGGACTGATTCCGGCAGCCTCCGAGCGCCGTGGACCCGATCCGCGACCTCCACCCCGACGTCCGAACAAGGCGTGCGCGGTCCCCTCGTGAACGACCTCCCGCACCATGACCATGGAAAGAGCCGCCGCCCATGATTCCGTTGTCGTTCGCGCAGCGCAGGCTCTGGTTCCTGCACGAGCTCGAAGGCCCGTCGGCCACCTACCACGTGCCCTTCGTCCTGCAGCTGGACGGCACCGTCGACCCGGCCGCCGTGGCGCTGGCCCTGCGCGACGTCATCGGACGTCACGAAACCCTGCGGACCGTCATCGTCCAGGACGACGACGGCATCGCCCACCAGCTTGTGCTCCCCCTGACCGACGTCTCCTTCGACATCACCACCCGCGACGTCGAACCGGCAGGTGTGCCGGCCGCCATCACGGCCGCCGTGACCGAGCCGTTCGATCTGGCCCACGACATTCCCCTGCACGGTGTGCTGCTGCGCCAGGACGAACGCCACCACCATCTTGTGCTCACCGTCCATCACATCGCCTGCGACGGCGAATCGGCCGGTCCCTTCGCCACCGACTTCGTCCAGGCCTACACCGCCCGGCGCGACGGGCTCACCCCGCAGTGGGACGACCTGCCGGTCCAGTACGCCGACTACACCCTCTGGCAACGGGACATGCTCGCCGATGACAGTCCCGGCAGCATCGCCAGCGCCCAGACCGACTACTGGCGCCGCAAGCTCGCCGGCCTTCCCCAGCCGATCACCCTGCCTGCCGACCGACCGCGGCCGGCCGAGGCGAGCCATCGGGGTGGTCTCGTCGAGTTCCGTCTCGATGCCGATCTGGTTGATGCCTTGGAGGGGGTTGCCTCGCAGCGGGGTGCCACGGTGTCGATGGTGGTGCAGGCGGCGTTGGCGGTGTTGTTGTCGGGGTTGGGTGCGGGTGAGGACGTGGCGATCGGGGGTCCGATCGCGGGTCGTACGGATGAGGCGTTGGCGGGGTTGGTGGGGTTTTTCGTTAATACGTGGGTGTTGCGGGTGGATTTGTCGGGGGGTCCGTCGTTCGGTGATGTGGTGGGTCGGGTGCGTGGTGATGCGTTGGCTGCGTATGACCGGCAGGATGTGCCGTTCGAGCGGTTGGTGGAGGTGTTGAATCCGGATCGGTCGACGGCGTATCACCCGTTGTTCCAGGTCATGTGCGCCTGGCAGATCCCGTGGCCGGTGCTCGACCTGCCCGGCCTCCGGGTCGCCTTCCGGCCCGTGTTCACCGGCACCGCCAAGTTCGACCTGTTCTTCAACATGATCTCCCGCCACGACGGCGGCGCGGACGGTCGCCTCGAATACGCCACCGACCTCTACGAGCACGAAACCGCCGAGGCCATCGCCGAGCGCTTCGTCCGCGTCCTGCGCCGGGTGGCCGGCGACCCGGACCTGCACGTGGCGTCGATCGACCTGCTGAGCCCGGACGAACACCGTCGGATGCGCCAGGCGCCCACCCTCACCGCGGTCCCCTCCGACGGGCTGACCGTCGACCGGCTCGTCGCCCGGCAGGCCGCCGCCACCCCGGACGCGCTCGCCGTCATCGGCGGGGACACCCGGCTCACCTATCGGGAACTCGACCAGCGCGCGAGCCGGCTCGCCGCGTCGCTGCGAGCGCACGGCGCCCACCCCGAAACCCTTGTCGCGGTGGCCCTGCCGCGCTCGGCCGATCTTGCCGTCGCCCTGCTCGGCGTCCTCGCCTCGGGCGCCGGGTTTCTGCCCATCGACCCGGCCCACCCGGCGGAGCGCATCAACGCGGTCCTGGCCGACGCCCGCCCCGTGCTCCTGCTCACCGAGCACGGCATCCGCGCCGGCCTTCCCCCGGCCGGCACGCCGACGCTGCTGCTGTCCGACACCGAGCTCAGCACGCCGACAGACTCACATCCGGCTCGGCCCGGCAACGTGGCGTACGTGATGTACACGTCCGGTTCGACCGGAACGCCGAAGGGTGTGCAGATCACCCACGCCGGGCTCGTCAACGGTGTGCTGCAGCTGGCACCGGTGGCCGGCATCACCGAAGGCGCGCGGGTCCTCGGGTCGACGTCGGTGTCGTTCGACGTGTCGGTTTTTGAGTTCTTCACGACGCTGATCTCCGGTGGCGTGGTCGAGGTCGTGCCCGACGTTCTGCAGGTGGTAGAGCGTGGTGGCTGGTCGGGTGAGGTGATCTCGACGGTGCCGTCGGCGTTCGCGGCGGTGCTGTCCGAGGTCGGCGCGAAGCTGGATGTGGGCACGGTGGTGTTCGCGGGCGAGAGTCTGAGCTCCGATGTGGTCGGCAGGCTGCGCCGGGTGATACCCGAGGTACGAGTCGTCAATGCATACGGGCAGACGGAAAGCTTCTATGCCTCCGCGTTCGAAGTGCCGGTGGCCTGGACGGGCGCCGGCGCGGTGCCGGTGGGCCGGCCGTTGGGCGGCATGCGGGCCTATGTGCTGGGTGCGGGCCTGCAGCTGGTGCCGGCCGGTGTGGTCGGTGAGTTGTATGTCGGTGGTCTGGTGGGCCGTGGTTATGCGGGGCTGGCCGGCCTGACCGCTTCCCGGTTCGTCGCGGACCCGTTCCAGCCGGGCGGGCGGATGTATCGCACCGGTGATCTGGTGCGGTGGAACCGCGAGGGGCAGCTGGAGTTCGTCGGCCGGGCCGACGCCCAGGTCAAGATCCGTGGAATCAGGGTGGAGCCGGCGGAGATCGAGGCGGTTCTGGCCACGCATCCCGCCGTCGATCAGACCGTGGTGACAGCCCGCGGCGGCAGAGCGGGCGGCACGCGGCTCGTCGCCTATGTGACCACAGTGGAGCCGTCGGTCCTTGCCGACGGGGAGCACCTCGAGGTGGGACTGCACGGCGGTCTGTCCAATGCCGACCTCCGCGAGTTTGCCGCCGAGCGCCTGCCGGATTATTTGGTGCCGTCGGTGTTTGTGGTGTTGGAGCGGTTGCCGTTGTTGGGTAACGGGAAGGTGGATCGGTTGGCGTTGCCGGAGCCGGAGTTTTCGGGG